>NZ_JAQKGU010000014.1 GCF_028532725.1 Desulfovibrio sp. Fe33 | reverse complement strand
TCCGGGGGCCTGATCAGGCCCCCGGAGCCGAAACAGAAACGGTAAAAGTGTTACCTATGTTCCCGGGCAGAAGTGTTACCCATGTTCCTGGTTGCACAAGAACCCTTTTCAAAGGGTTTTTCCTCCCCTTCCCCCGGCCGCCGGAGGCAATCTCTCTTACTACACCCTGATGTCCAACCCCTTGTAAGGGGCTACCCCGGCTCCGACGACGATACCGCCGGGAGCGAAGAGATCCTGGGTGTTCATGTTGGTGGAATACCACCAGGCCATGGCGTCGGTGGAGAGCCTCCGGTTCATGTCCTGTTCGGAGAGACTATTACGGGCCACGGAGGCGAATTTGCCGAATTGCAGGGTCCGGCCGAGTTGCTCAACCTTGTCGGGATTGGCGGAGAAATAGGCGTTTATCATCTCCCGGTCCGGATGCTCCCCCACCACGGCGGCGGAACCGGCTGGATCGTAGACAAGACGAAACGCGGCGGAAGTGTCCACGCCCAGATTTTCGAGATCGGCCTCGACTTCATCGTTCCATGTCCTGAGCATCTCGTCATACCGGGCTTCGACGTCCGCAAAGGTCAGTTCACGACCGTTGTCGGGAGCCGCTGTGGCGAGCAGATCGCGGATATAGCCGCGCATGACCGCCCCGGAAGCCGGGGCTTCGTCCCGCCGATTTTTTGACTGCTCCGGCCCAAGGGGAAATTCGCTGTCCGAAACGGTTTTTCTCGAACGCTTGTACGTGTACCCTTGTACAGCCTGTTCAATAGGTTGCGTCGGCATGGGGCTTCTCCGCGCCAAGGTTCCAACCGAAAAGACGAAGACGTCTTCGCTATATTCGTAGCATGAAATATACCATTCGATTGCCAAACGTCCGCCATACGGGTTAGTATGGCGCAACTCCTGAGAAAAACCGACGACACCCGAAGGGAGAACCGACCATGCTCAAAAAACAGTTGAAGATACGCGGAGTGGACGTCTCCAAAATCACCAACCGCAACGAAAGCAGGGTGGCCTCGCTGATCCCGGAGATCATCGAGGAGTATTACGAAGACTATATTTTCGAGGATCTGGACATCCAGGACATCTACGCCCTGTCCCTGAACCTGCTCCCGGCCGCCTATGCCCAGGCCGGGTCCATCGTCCTCTCGGACCGCATTTCTGACTACGAAATCCGGGCCAAGATACGGAAGGCGGTGGAACGGGTACTGGACAACCCCACGCGGGCGAACGATTAACCCGCGACCGCAGCAAAAGAGAAACGGCCCGCCATGACGAACATGGCGGGCCGTTTTTTTCGGTTGAGGGGCCGGTTAGGCTTCTTCTTTTGCGCCGCCCCGCTTTTCCATGGGGATGACGAACATGAGCAGAGCCGGGATGACGAACACGGTGAAAACCGTGGACAGGGCCAGGCCGCCCAGAACGACCGCGCCCAGGCCCCGGTAGAGTTCCGAGCCGGGACCGGGAGCCACGGCCAGGGGAAGCATTCCGAAGACCGAAGTGGTGGCGGACATGTAGATGGGCCGCAACCTGGTCCGGGTGGCTTCGAGCACGGCTTCCTTGTAGTCCATACCCTGCTCGCGCACGTTGCCAAGCGACTGGTGAACGATGAGGATGGCGTTGTTCACGACCACGCCGATGAGAATGACGAACCCGAGCATGGTCAGGATATCGAGCGGCTGCGGCGCGATGAACAGGTTTTCGAGCCGCAGGCCCAGGAACCCGCCCGCACCGGCCAGAGGCACGGTGAACATGATTATGAGCGGATAGATGAAGTTCTCGAACAACGCGGACATAAGCAGGTACGTGATGATCAACGCCAGGATGAAGTTCCACTGCAAGGCGTCGCGGGTCACGCTGAGTTTGTCGGCCGCGCCGGACAATCGGACGGCCACGCCATGCATGAGCCCGGTCTGTTCCACCTGGGGAATGAGCTGCTGCTCGATGATCTCCATGGCGGACTGCAAGGGCATGTCCACGGGCGGAGTGACCTGCAACGTAATGGTCCGCCTGCGTTCGAGGTGGCGGATTTCTGTTACGCCGTAGGTATTCTCCATGGAGGCCAGGGAGGAAAGCGGCACGGCCCACCCGTTAGGCGTCGCCACCAATTGGGAGTACAGCTCCTCGGGCGTGCCTACATCCTTGGCGGACGCCTTGAGCACCAAATCGATCTTCTTCTTTCCTTCTTCCTTGAAGTCGCCCACCTTCCGGCCGTCCAGGATGACGTCGAGCGCAGTGCCCAGCTCCTCGGAGGTCAGGCCAACGGCTTTGACCCTGTCGCGGTACGGATGGAAGCGGACCTCGGGATAGAGGAGCTCAAGCGACGGAATGGGACGGATCTGCGCGCCGTGGATCGTCTGCATGGTCATGCCGAACATGGTCCCGGCAACGGCGACCAACTGGTTCAAATCATTGCCCGAGAAGTCCACGTTGATGACGCGGCCCTCGCCCAGCCCCTGCTCGAAGATGGACGCCTGCAACGACACGCCGAACATGCCCGGGATGGAATGGATAATCCGCGAGAACAAGGGAATGAGCGGCTTGGCGTTCTGCTCCTGGGTGGAGATGGCGCCGAAGAGGTTGATGGTCGGCGCGGACACGTAGAAGAGGTCTTGCACGCCGGGCTTGCCGTCCGTCTCCTTGCGGAAATACGGCTCCACCTCGTCGAAGATATACTTCCCGATGTCGTCGCGCTCCTCGTAGGAAAGGCCCGGCGGCGGGATGAGAATGTTCAGGATGAGGTTGCGGTTGCCTTGGGGCAGGTATTCCATTTTGGGGAACATGGTCACGACCATGAGCACGGACACGGCGGTCAGGCCGATAACGGTGACCAGGCGCGACTTCCAGTTGTCGATGGCCAGGGAGAGCAGTCCCACGATCGCATCGGCCAGCTTGCCGCCGAGAGCGGTCAGGGGCTTGAGCACGCGCTTCGCGATGGACAGCCCGGCCGGGGTCCTCGGCCCTTCGGCGGCTTCACGCCGCAGCTTCTTTTTGTCCGCGATGCGGTAAAACTGGTTGGCCAGCATGGGAATGACCAGAACGGACACGAGCATGGACAGGGCGATGGCGCAGGTCACGGCAATGGCGATGTCCTTGAACAACTGCCCGGCCTCCTGCTCCATGAAGACCACGGGCAGAAACACGGCCACGGTGGTCAGGGTGGAGGCCAGCACCGCGCCCCAGACCTCGCTGGCTCCGTCATAGGCGGCCTTGAATGGAGGCTTGCCCATGCGCCGGTGCCGGTCCACGTTCTCCAGGACGACGATGGCGTTGTCCACGAGCATACCCACGGCGAACGAAATGCCCGCCATGGAAACGATGTTCAACGAACGACCGGCCGCAGCGAACATGATGAAAGCGCCGATGATGGACACCGGGATGGAAACGGCCACGATAATGGTCGAGCTGAAGGATTGCAGGAACACGAACAGGACCACGATGGCCAGCACGGAACCAATAAGGATGTTCTGTTTAACCAGGTCGATGGCGCCGTTGATGTACGGCCGCTGATCGTAGACCCAGTTAAAGCGCACGCCCTGATCGGCCATGGGGCCGTCGTTGAGCTCCTCGATGACCTTGTGAACGTTGTCGGTCATGGTCAGGACGTTGACGCCCGGTTCGGGCCGGATGCCCACGACCATGCCGGTCCTGCCGTTATGGCGCATGGCCACCGTGTGTTTCTCGTTGCCGCGCGCCACAGTGGCCACGTCGCCGAGGGTTACGCGGAACTGGCCGGACGAGGAAATGACTACGGACTCTATGTCTTCGGGAGTCTTAAACTCGGCTGGGGTGCGGATGCGGAAGTCGCGCCGCCCCACGCCCAGGGTGCCCGAGGAAACGGACACGTTCTCGCTCTGGAGCACGCGGATGAGTTCGGTGGCGGTCAGGTTGTAGGAGGCCAGCTTCACGGGATCGATGATGATGTCCATCTCGTCCTCGCGTCCGCCGCCCACGAACAGGTCGGCCACGCCTTCCACTCGCTCGATGTACTGGCGTATGTCGTTCTCGAAGAACGTCTGGTAGGTGGTCACGTCCTTGTCGTTGCCGGGCAGGGTTTCCAGGGTCAGCCAGATGACCGGCGAGGTGGATGCGCCCGTGGCGGAAATGATCGGCCGGTCCACGTCGTCGGGGTAACTCGGCACCTCGTCGAGCTTGTTCGACACGCGCAGGAGCGCCTTGTCGATCTCGGTGCCGATCTCGAATTTCAGGGTAAGTTCCGACCGGGCATTGTAGTTGGAGCTTTCCATCTGGATCAGGCCGGGGATGCCCTTGAGCACCTTCTCCTGTTCCTCGATGACGTCGCGCTCCATCTCGTAGGGCGTGGCCCCGGTCCAGGTGGTGGTCACGGTGATGACCGGCTCGGTCACGTTGGGCGAAAGTTGATACGGCAGCCCGACCAGGGCCACCACGCCGAACATGACGACGAGAATGACGCCCACCAGGACGGCAACGGGTTTTCGTATGGCGGTTCCGACGATATCCACGGGAACCCCCTACTGCCGCTGCGAGGGTTGCGCGGCCACGGGCTGCTGCGGCTGAAGCCGTTCATTGCCCTTGACCACAACGTCCATGCCCTCCTGAAGGGTCTTGGACTTGACCCCGGCGTCCATGCCCCGATAGCCGACCACGAAGACGGGCATGGGAACGGCCTTGCCGTCCACCACGGCCCAGACGACCATCTGGCCGCGAGCCGAAATGACCGCGTCGCGGGGCACGATCAGGGTCATGCCGCCCACCCCCTTGGGCAGGACCACGCGGGCCTCCATGCCCTCGGCCAGGGACCCGTCGTTGTGCACGCGGATCTTGACCGGAAACGTGCGGGTGGCCACATCTCCTTTGGGGATGGCCGCGAAGACTTCGCCGGGGACATCCTTGCCCGCAACCTTGACGGTCACCTTGAGGCCGGGCTTGACCACGCCGAAAGCCTCTCGCGGGGCGTTGACCACCACGTCGAAATCCTCGTCGCGGGCCATGACGGTGACGACCGACCCCACGGAGACCCAATCGCCGCGGAACACCTTGCGCTCCAGGACCACGCCGTCATAGGGAGCGCGGATGGTCTTCTTCTCCCGCTCCATGAGCAACCGGTTGAGGATGGCCTGGGCCGCGATCATCTTCTTCTCGGAGGACAGGGCGGCCAACCGCTTGGAGTCGTATTCGCCCTCGGCCACGGTGCGGCTCTCGAACAACTTGGTCGTCCGCTCGTTCTCGCGCTTGGCCAGCTCAAAATCGGCCTTGGCCTGGTCCATGAGGGCGCGGGCATTGGCGATGCTGCGGTCAAGAATATCCGAGGCCAGGGAGACCAGGGGAGCGCCCCGGCCGACACGCTGTCCGTCCTCGACGCCCAAGGAGACGACCTTGCCTTCAACCTCCGCCGCCACGTTGGATATTTCCGAAAAATAAACCGTACCTATAAATTCGGTCTGGGGGGCCATGTCGCCGGAAGTAACCTTGGCCGTGACCACCGGGGACGCGGGAGCTGCGCCCCCCTCCTGGGCCAAGGCCGGGACGGCCATCAGGACCGCAAGACAAAGGACCGCCGCACTCTTCAGGAATTTCTTCATCGCTCACTCTTCTTCCGCAAGTTTTTCCAGGGCTTGAACACGGACACGAAAACCGTGGCGACCAGGACCGCAACCTGGACCAATCCCCAGATGAAATTCATTTTTTGATTGTACAGGTACGCCCCGTCACGCAGGGCGTCCATGCCCAGTTCGCCGGAAATGTGCATCATGGCCGTCTCCCACGGGCCGAGGCAGACAGTGCCGAAAACAATGGCCGAGACGGTGACGACCCATTTGAAGATCAACCATCCGTGCCTGAAGAAGCCGAATCCGGTGAACAGGGAATAAACCAGGCCGGTAAGCAGGCAGCCGAAAGCGCCCGGCACGACCACCACGGCCATGTCCACATGATGGATGGCCCGGTTCATGCCGTAGAGCTCGCGTCCGTCCGTCGCTCCCGGTTTGAGGAAATAGAGAAGGATCAGGGCGACACCGCCCCCGATCCAGCAAGCGGCCGTGCACAAATGCAACCCCTTCAGCCACTTCTGTCCCCCGGCCCCCAACTTCAACATGATTTGTTCCTCATGCAACAGGCCTCGTCCAGATGAGGTTCGAGGATTTCCCACAGGACCCGTTTGCACACGGCGAGGTTCTCAGGGTCCACGTGCCTGACCAGCGCCTCCCGGCTCTCCAGGACTATGTCCATGGTGAAATCCACCAATTCACGTCCTTTGCCGGTGATGTATATACACTTCACCCTGCGGTCGTCCTTGTCCGCCTCACGACGCAGGAGACCATGCTTTTCCAGGGCCGCCACAAGTCGGCTGACCCCGGTTTTTTCCTGAGAGAGCATATCACAAAGCCGGCCCTGGGTCAGCCCTTCGGTCTTGTACGCGGGCAACAGGGCGCGCCACTGCTCCACCGTGATTTTCACCCCGGCTTCGGCGAAGCGGGCGGCCAGGTCGTTGGCGAAAACACGGGACACCTTCCAAGAAAGGAAACCAACGGATTCCTTTGGGTTCAGTCGGTCAGAATTCATGGCGAAAGTTGTATCTGCAACAAACAATATCGTCAACCCATTTTGACCCGACGACGGGTTGCAATAATAGGAGGATACCTATACTGTTCAGTCCATGGAAAGATTCACCGCCGACCTGCACATTCATTCCCGTTTTTCGCGTGCCACCAGCAAGAACCTGACCATCCGGAATCTGGCTGCCTGGGGCCGTCTCAAGGGACTTTCCGTCCTTGGTTCAGGCGATTTCACCCACCCCGAATGGCTGGCCGAAATCGAAGAGCAGCTGGAGGACAACGGCAAGGGTCTTTTCGTCCTCAGGGAACCCGACGGACTGGAGAAGGAGATTCCCGCCTTCGACGGCGAGATTCCCGGCCGCACCCGTTTCATGCTCCAGACGGAGATCAGCTCGATCTACAAGCGCGGCGGCAAGGTCCGCAAAGTGCACAACCTGGTCTTCATGCCCAACCTGGACGCGGTGTACAGGTTCAACGAACGCCTCGGCGAAGTGGGCAACCTGGCTTCGGACGGCCGTCCCATCCTCGGGCTGGACTCTCGCGATCTCCTGGACCTGGTTCTGGACACCCATTCCCAGGCGTTTCTGGTCCCGGCCCATATCTGGACGCCGTGGTTCTCCCTGTTCGGCTCCAAATCCGGCTTCAACTCCATCCGCGAATGCTTCGGCGACTACGCCGAGGAAATTTTCGCCATGGAGACCGGACTCTCTTCGGACCCCGAAATGAACTGGACATGGTCCGAACTGGACCGCATCCGGCTCATCTCCAACTCCGACGCCCACTCCGGCGAAAAGCTCGGCCGGGAGGCCAACCTTTTCCGGGGCGAAATTTCCTATGAAGGCATCTACCGCGCCCTGCGCGGCGAAGGGCTGGGGAACAAGTTCCTCGGCACTGTTGAATTCTTCCCCGAGGAGGGCAAGTACCACATGGACGGTCACCGCAAATGCGGCGTATCCATGGATCCCCACGAGACCATCGCCCGCGACGGCATCTGCCCGGTCTGCGGCAAGCCCGTGACCGTGGGCGTTTACAACCGCGTGCTTGAACTGGCGGACCGCGAGGAACCGGTCCAGCCTGCGGGCGCGCCCGGCTTCGTCTCGCTCATTCCGCTCAAGGAGATCCTATCCGAAGTGCTCGGCGTCGGCCCGGGCTCCAAGAAGGTCAATCACCTTTACATGAAGCTCATCCAGGAGTTCGGCAACGAGCTCGACATCCTCCAGCGGGTGCCCGCCGAGGATCTCAACCGCTTTTCCTGCCACCTGGCCGAAGGCATCACTCGGATGCGCGACGGACAGGTCATCCGCAAGGCCGGGTATGACGGCGAATTCGGCGTCATCTCTGTTTTCTCCGAAAAGGAACGGGCCCAGATCAAAAACGGCGGCGAACTGATTCACATTCCCCGGCCCGAAACCCGGCCCGATCCGGGCCTGACCGCGCCCTGCCCGGCCGTCTCCCGGCCCAAGGTCGAGACCGTGCCCCTGTCCTACAACCAGGCCCAGCAACAGGCCATCGACGCGGGCCCTGGCCCGGTGCTTGTCCTGGCCGGTCCCGGCACGGGCAAGACCCAGACCCTCATGGGACGGGTGGAACGGCTCATGGACGAAGGCGTCAATCCCAAACGCATCCTGGCCCTGACCTTCACCAAGCGGGCCGCCCAGGAGATGCGCGACCGGCTGCACGCCCTCCGCGGGGAGAATGCCGAGATGCCGCAGGCAGGCACCCTGCATTCCCTGTGCTTCGACTACTGGAAGCACGCCTATTCCGAGACGCCCATCGTGGTGCCCGAGGACGCGGCCAAAAAGCTTTTCGTCGAGGTCAACCCGGACTTTTCGGGCAAGAACCTCAACCATTATTGGAACAGGTATCTCCTGGCCCGGGAACAACTGACCGAGCTGCCCGAGAATCTGGCCGAAGCGCACATCAACTACGGTAACCAGAAGAACCACTGGGACCTGGTGGACTACACCGACCTGCTGGAGTTCATGCTCGAACAAACCGGCGCGCCCACCTTCCACATGCCCTACAGCCACGTCCTGGTGGACGAGGTCCAGGACCTCACCCCCCTGCAACTGGCCGTCATCAAGGGCATCGCGGGAACCGCGGGTGAAGGGTTGTTCTTCATTGGCGACCCGAAGCAATCCATCTACGGATTCCGGGGCGCCGTAAGCGATGTGGAGGAACACCTCAAGAGGATGTGGCCGAACATCGAATCCGTCACCCTGACCGACAACTACCGTTCGGGCCAGGCCATCCTCGACGGGGCGGGCAACCTCTTCCCGGACTCGCCGCGTCTCACGGCCCGCAAGGACATCGCCGCCACCCTGCACATGTTCGAAGCGCCTGACGCCGCGCATGAGGCCACCTGGATCAGCGACAAGATCAAGGGGCTCATCGGGGCAACCAGCCATTCCATCGTGGACAGCGAAGGCGGAGGCGACATGGCCCCGGGCGACATCGCGGTGCTGGTACGATTCAAGCAGCTTATCCCGATCCTCGAAAAAGCGCTCAAACGAGCGGGTGTGCCCGTGGCCACCCCCGAACTGGAAGGGTTCTGGCAGGAGCCGCGCGTGGCAGCCATTCTCAAGGCCGCCCAGCAGTTCCTGGGCATGACCCTGTCCGGCGTTGAAGACACCATCGACATTCCGGACCACATCCTGGCCAAGGGACCCGTCGGCTTGGCCGCCTACCTGAACGAGACCCCGCCCTTCGACCAGTTCTTCTGGGACAGCCGTCAGTTCAAGGAACTGAAGGCCGAGTTCGACCGGCGAGGCGGCTGGCAGGGGCTGGTCAACTGGGTGTCGTTGCAGTCCGAGCTGGAGCTTGTCCGCAAGACAGCGGAGAAGGTCCAGATCATGACCCTGCACGCCTCCAAGGGGTTGGAATTCGAAGCCGTGTTCATGCCCGCCTGCGAAGAAGGCATCCTGCCGTTCGCGGGCATGGACCTGCTCACCGCCAAAATCACCCTTACCCCCGGCCGGGGCCAGCGTTTCCACGAGGAGCGCCGCCTCATGTACGTGGGCATGACGCGCGCGCGGCGCAATCTCTATCTCAGCTACGCCCAGAACAGGCAGCTCTTCGGCAAGACCCTGTCCCTGCCGAGGTCGCGCTACCTGCGGGAAATCCCTGAAGCTCTCCTGACCAAATCAGCCCTGGCCGCACGCAAAGTGACCAAGGAAAAGCAGCTCGGCCTGCTCGACTAGAGAAAGAAGCGACACCTCCGCGCAACCGCGCCCGGCAGACCATGCCGAGCGCGGCGCGGGAGCCGCCAAGCCGGGCGACCGGCTAATAACATCCAGGGTGTGAAACCGATGTTGGAACAATTCTCTAAACGCGGCCATCGCCCAAACCCCGACCCGTTGTCCGCCAGCCGGACAGCGGGCCGCAACAGCCATGCACCGAAAGCCTAAATTCCCGAAACAGGACGGAAAACCGATCGAGCACGGGCACGCCGGAGAACACCCGACGCGTCCCGATCTGCCCTCCGTTCGCGATGTCGAGGAAAAGTGGAATGTCCGCTTCCCCTTCAAATTGGCGGCACCCTCGGCCGTGCTGCCAGCCGGTGTGGCCGAAAACAGTCTGTTCCTGGCCGACTTCTTTCCCGAGATCGCACTGCTGTTCTTCGAAACCGAGTCCTGCCTGGCCTACACCGACGAGGACCTCCCGCCCTGGCTGGCCGACCTGCCCTGCTCCTGGCATGTGCACATGCCGCTGGACCTGCCGTGGAAAGCGGGCATCGACACGGCCTGGCAAAAAATCAGCGGGCTGATCGACAAGCTCGCAGTGGTCTCGCCCCACGCCTACGTGCTTCACCCGCCGAACGCGCCCGACATGCTCCCGGCCCTGGCTGACCGGCTGCGCGACAAGGGCGTGCCGCCTTCCCGCTTCCTCATCGAGAACGTGGGCCAGTGCAGCCTGACCCCGGTTTGGGACGAAGTCGTCGAAGGCGGCTTCTCCGCCTGCCTGGACATCGGCCATATCCAGGCGTACGGCCAACGCGACATCCTCCGACTGCCCGGCCTGTGGGAGCGCGTTCGTATGCTCCACGTGTACGGGGCCGAACGGGACATGCGCCACTGGCCCCTTCGCGAACTGGACCCGGTGGGACAAGTCCTGTTGCGACACCTGATCGAACGGACATCGGACATCACCCTGACATTGGAAGTCTTCCGCAAAGAGGAGCTGTTCGACTCCCTGGACCTCTTCGCCCAATGGTTTTCGCAATGGAGCGACAATAAATGATTACCCTGGTACTCGGCGGCAACAAATCCGGAAAATCCGATTTCGCCCTCGATCTGCTCGCACGCGCACCCGGCCCGGCCCTGTTCGTGGCCACCGGAAAAGCTCGGGACATGGAGTTTCGCGAACAGATTCGCAAACACCGTAAAAGCCGGACTCCTTATATCGAAGTGGCGGAAGTGGCCGAGGGCTTGCCTCATACGCTCCAAAAGGCTAAAATGACATTTCCGGCCGTATTGGTGGACAGCCTCGACTATTGGCTGTTCTCCTGTCGTGAAGCCGGATGTGAGCCGGAAAAAGTTGAAGAATTCAAAGAGGTTCTCAACAACTGGGGCTCCACGGATTTGATACTCGTCTCCTGTGAGACAGGGCTTGGACCGTTGCCTGCGGGCAGCATGGTCCGGGCCTTCGTGCGGAGCCTCGGCGCGCTCAACCAAGCTGTCGCCGTGCGGGCCGACCAGGCGTTTCTGGTTGCGGCCGGGCTGCCGTTAACCCTGAAACAGGGATAATACGTGGCACTTTTTCGACAACTTGAAGAACAGGTCGACCAACTCCTCAGCCTGTTCAACAAGGAAGACAACTGGCTGATTCTCATTAATGCCGACCCGGACGCGCTGGGCTCGGCGCTGGCCCTGAAACGGATCATGACCCGTCGGGTGAACGCCGCGGCCATCGCTCAGATCAACGAGATCAAGCGGCCCGACAACCTGTCCATGATCCGGTACTGCCGCATTCCCACGCAGAAGCTCATTCCCAATCTGGCGGCCCAGTTCGACAAGTTCGCCCTGGTGGACTCCCAGCCCCATCACAACCCGGAGTTCAAACAGTTCGACTTTTCGGTGGTCATCGACCACCACCCCATCCAGCAGGACAACCTGGTCCAGGCCGACTTCGTGGACATCCGTCCCAAATACGGCGCGGTCTGCACCATGATGACCGAGTACCTCTACAACATGAAGATCCGCCCGCCCAAGCTGCTGGCCACGGCCCTCATGTACGGCATCCGCTGCGACACCAAGACCTTCGAACGCGAGTTCATCGACGCGGACATGGCCGCCTTCAAGTACCTGAACAAATTCGCGGACTCCAAGCTGATGAACCGAATCAGCCGCAGCGAATTCCACCTGGACTGGATGCGCTATTTCTCCCGCGCCTTCTACAACCTGCGGCGCATCGGCCACGGGCTGTACGCCCACTGCGGCAACGTGGACAACCCGGACATCCTGGTCATCGTCGCCGACTTCTTCACCCGCGTGCACAATGTGCCCTGGGTTGTGGTTTCAGGCACCGCCGACGGCAAACTCGTCTGCATCTTCCGGGGCGACGGCCTGCGGCGCGACATGGGCACCATGGCCCAGAAGCTCATGAACGGCCTTGGCTCCGCCGGTGGACACCAGCAGGCCGCCAGGGCCGAGGTCGACTTGACCGAACTGGAAGGCGTGGACCCTGAAATCTTCATGCTCAAACGGCTCGGACACGGGCGAAAATCCGCCATCCGCCGAATCTAACTCCTACCCCATACATCTATGTCGTTAAAAGAACGCCTCAATTTCGATAAGGACCCGGTATACCTCATCGACGGAACCGCCCTGCTCTACCGGGCCTTCTACGCCCGGGCCGACCTGTCCCGTTCGGACGGATTCCCGACCAACGCCATCAACACGGTCATGCGCGTGCTCATGAACCTGCTCAGGGACGAAAATCCCCGGCACGTGGCATTTCTCATGGACGGCAAGGGCCCGACCTTCCGCAACGAGGCGTATCCCGAATACAAGGCCAACCGACCGGCCATGCCCGAGCCCCTGGTCGAACAGGTGGAACCGGTGCGGCGGGGCGTGGAGCTGCTCGGCATCAAGCTGCTGGTCACCAACGGCGTGGAGGCGGACGACTGCATCTGCTCCCTGGCCACCCGCTACAAGGCGGATAGGCCGATCATTATTCTTGCCTCGGACAAGGACATCAAGCAGTGCCTCGACGACCGGGTTGTCATGGTCAGCCAGATGGGCCGCAATGAAACCATCCACACCCTGGATTCCTTCCGCGAGGCCGAGGGCATGGAACCGGCCACCTGGCCGGACTTCCAGGCCGTGATCGGCGACTCCGCGGACAACATTCCCGGCATTCCCAAAATCGGCCCGGTGACCGCCCGCAAGATATTCGCCGCCACCGGCCCCACCCTCGAAGAGCTGCGCGACAATCTGGACAAGCTGCCGGACAAGCTGCGAGCCAAGGTTGAGCCCGAGCTGGACAATGTCTTTGTCTATCGGGACCTGACCCGCATGAGAACCAACTGCTGCGAGCAGGACCTGGACGAATTTCTCTTGCAGCCGCCGGACATGAGCGCCCTGAGCGACTATTTCGAGGAGTACGAACTGCGCGGATTGCAGCGGCTCCTGCCCAAGGACACGGGCAGCCGCCCCGCCCAGGCCCCGCTCGCCGCCGCGCCCAAGCCCGCAGCCAAACCCGCATCCAAAGCCGCGCCCGCCGGAAGAATCGAGCAAGCCCTCCTGTTCGGCAGCGCGCCCGTCAACGAGACGCCCGCCGAGCCGCTGGACGTGAACGTGGCCGGAACCGTGGACGACCTGCCGGAGTTCGGCGGCGAAGACGTGGGGTTGACCTTTGAGGACGACGCCTTTTTCGTGGGCTTGAACGGCCAGGAATACCGCTATACCGGCCCGGCCGCGGAGCTCGTGCGCAAGATCGAGCACGCCTCGGTCATCGCCACGCCGAGCGTGCAGGACCTGCTGCGCGCGGACACGGCCTGGGGGTACATCCTGTCCAGCCAATGGTTCGACCTGAGCCTGGCCGCCTACCTTCTCGACCCCGAGGCGCGCAACTACACTTGGGCGCGTCTACGGCAGTCCATGTTCCAGGACGGCCGCCCGGAGTTCGCTGAAGCGGCACGCGGGCTGCATCCGCAATCCCAGGGGCTGGCCGCATTGGCCTATATGGAGGGTATCCGTGGCCAGGTGGAGGGCGCGCATCTGAACACGCTCATGCGTGAACTGGAACTGCCGCTCATCCCTGTGCTCGACTCCATGGAACGGGCAGGAATTTCCATTGACCCCAGCGAGTTCCAATCCTTTCTGGACGATGTGAACGCCCAACTCGACGAATTGACCCGGACCATCATCAAGCTCGCGGGCGAGGAATTCAATATCCGCTCAAGCCAGCAGCTCGCCGTGGTCTTGTTCGACCGGCTCGGCATCAAGGCCGGGTCCAAGACATCTACCGGCCTGCGCTCCACAGCCAACCAGGTGCTTGAAAAAATTCGCGACCAGCATCCCATCGTGGACGCGGTGCTTCAATTCCGTATGCTCGAAAAGCTGCGTTCCACCTACCTGGAGCCGCTGCCCAAGATGGTCGGCGCGGACGGTCGGCTGCATACCCATTTCAATCAGCTTTCCACGGCCACCGGCAGGCTGTCGAGCTCCCAGCCGAACCTGCAAAACATCCCCATTCGGGGAATTCACGGCCCGCGGATGCGCGCCTGCTTCAACGCGGCCGACGGCAATCTGCTGGCCGCGGCGGACTACTCCCAGGTCGAACTGCGCGTCCTGGCTCATTTCTCCAAGGACCCCGCCCTCATCGACGCCTTCCGCCATGACGAGGACATCCATGCGCGCACGGCCGCGCTCATCCATGATAAGGACATCGAGGACGTCACGCCCGATGAACGGCGCGGAGCCAAGACCATCAACTTCGGCCTGATCTACGGCATGGGCGTGCAGAAACTCGCCCGGGAACTTCAGATCAAACAGACCGAGGCGCAGGAATTCACCGAAAAATACTTCGAAAAGATGGCGACCCTCAAGGCGTATTACGACACCATCGTCAAGGACGCCGAGACGCACGGCTTCGTGACCACCCTTGCCGGACGCCGCAGGCTTCTGCCCGAGCTGCACTCCCGCAACAACCAGCTTGCCGCCCAGGCCCGCCGCCAGGCCGTCAACACCGTCATTCAGGGATCGGCCGCCGACATCATCAAAATGGCCATGGTCCAGGCCCACAAGGACAAGCGCCTCAAAGAGCTTGAGGCCCAACTCATCCTTCAGGTGCATGATGAACTCATCATCGAAGTCCCGGCCGCCAACATCGAGCCCGCCGGAGCGAGATTGAAGGAAATCATGCAAAACGTGACAAAACTGGACGTGCCGCTCAAGGTCGATTTGGGCGTTGGAAAAAACTGGGCGGAAGCGCATTAACCGGCTTTCCGGCCGGGCCAGCGCCGAAGGCCTCACAGGGGATGCAAGGGTGCGAGCCCTTGCCCGCCGGAGGCGAAATCACCCGACGATTGCCGCGAAGCGGCTTTCAACACCTGATTCGCCTCTTCAGTGAGTCAAATGGTACACCCCAAAAGAAAGCCCCGCATTGCGGGGCTTTCTCATTTACGCGCCATGCTATTTGGTATGGCATTCGTTGCAACAATAATAGCACCCATCAACCTTGTCATAGTACTTGCGGGCTTCCATGAGCGCGCCATAACAACTCACGAATTCTCCAAGATACTGACAATTCTCCCGCAACGGCTTGTATGCGCAAGATGCCGTGTGCACCTCATGTTCACCCGTGGGCTGCGCATTCTTGTTGACGTAGTATCTGGTCATTCTCCAGCCTCCTTCAATGTTTTGGTTTCCATGCTCATATCGTAAAACTATTTTATATGCAATATACTATATAAAGCGATTGGCCAAAAACTTCCAAAAAAAGACCCGCAATGCGGGCCTTTTTCATTGCTCTCAAAGGCTTCCCGGGCTACGGCGCGACCACGTATTTTCCTATAATCTCGTCGAGGCGGCCCTCGCAGCGCATTTGGCTGATGACATCGTTGAATTCAGGAAGACGTTCGGCATAAGGACTGTTGCGATTAACCAGCAGGTGGAAAGGCATTCCTTCCAGGGAAACGGAAGTTTCCACGATACGGTTCGTCACCCTGCCCGCCTTGATCTGGGGCCATGCGGCTATGGGCCACTCTATGACGATGTCTCCACGGTTATTGGCGAGCATGAGCCACACGTTCTTGAGCTGCGGAGATTCATAAATTTTGATGCCCCGCGACCGAATGTACTCATCGTTCCAGCCGTTGCCGTTGTAGGTGACGACCACCAGCCCCAGGCGGAAGATGTCGTCGATGGAGTCGATTCTGCGGATCTCCGCCAGCTTGGGATTGTCCACCGTAGTGAAAATCTTGAGCTCCTTGACGTAGAACGGGTCGGAATGCGTTACCGTGTAGAACTGCCGTTCGGCAGTGGGCACGGTTATCATGGCGTCCGCCTCGCCCGAATGGACCAGGACCTGGCAGCGGCTCCACGGATATTCCTTCCATTCGACCTCAATGCCCATTCTGCCGAGCGCCTCGTCGACGATCTCATAGAAAAAGCCGGTCATGTATCCTTCGGCCGTCATGGTAAAAAAAGGCCAGAAATCCGGATAGGCCAAACGCAGGGGAGCTGCGGCCAAAGCAGGCGAAAGGCCGGTCAGGAGCACGACGGCCAGCATGAAACCCGCCAGCCGTATTCCGACCTTGCCGATCCTTGAACGCACGACGCATTTTCCCATAGTGGAACCGTAACAGATTATTCGTTTCCGTCAACTCTGCGGGATTATTTTATATGCGCCGGGACGGAAAAAATAAAAGGCCGCCCAAAGGCGGCCTGATGTCCATACTCGTTGGCGGCCGGTATCTACTCTTCCTTCTTGTTGGCGATCCCCCTGCGCCGCAGGAGTCCGCCAAGACGGGAACCCGCGCCTTGGATGGCGGTATAGAGGGAGGGAACGACCAGCACGCCGAGCAGCGTGGCCGCGATCATGCCGCCGAAGACCGAAGTGCCCAGAGCGTGCCGACTGGAAGACCCCGCTCCCGAAGCCCGGACAAGCGGTATGACGCCGAGGATGAAAGCGAACGAAGTCATGAGGATGGGCCTGAAACGCAGGGCAGCCGCAGCCTTGGCAGCTTCCATGAGGGACATGCCCCCGTCGTGCTTTTCCTTGGCGTATTCCACGATCATGATCGCGTTCTTGGCGGCCAAACCTATGAGCATGACCAGCCCGACCTGGGCGTAGACGTTATTGTCCAGCCCGCGCAGCCACTGGGCCGACATGGCCCCGAAGATGCCGAGCGGGACGCAGAGAATGACCGCGAACGGGGTGGTCCAGCTCTCGTACTGGGCGGCGAGCACCAGAAAGACCATAACGATGGCCAGGGCAAAGATCATCCCCGTCTGTCCCCCGGCATTTTTCTCTTGATAGGCGATGGCGGTCCAGTCGAACCCATACCCGTCGGGCAGGGTCTGCCGGGCCACCTCCTCCATGGCGGCCATGGATTGGCCCGAGCTGTACCCGGCCGGTGTGGCCGCGTTGATTTCCACCGTGCGGAACACGTTGTAGCGCTGCACGTACTCGGGACCGGCGATGCGCTTGGCGTGGCTCAGGGTGGACAGCGGGACCATCTCGCCGTCGCCGGACCGCATGTAGAACCGGTTGAGATCCTCAAGCCGGGTGCGGAACTGCGACTCGGCCTGGGCCATGACGCGGTAGGTGCGTCCGTACTTGTTGAAGTCGTTGATGTAATAGCCGCCGAGATAGGTCTGCAACGTCTTGAATACGTCGGAGATGGGCACCCCCAGCTTCTTGGCCTTGTCGCGGTCGATCTCGACGAAATACTGCGGCACGCCGTCGCTGAACGTGGTGAACAGGTTGGCGATCTCGGGCCGCTTGGACGCCTCGGCGATATACTGCTTGGTCACGGCCGCGAGCTCGGCCACCGAGTTGCCGGAACGGTCCTGAAGCTCGAACTGCAAGCCGCCCGTGGAGGAAAGACCGGGAATGGGCGGCGGCGCAAAGGCCATGATGACAGCCTCCTGAATGGACCAGAACTCCTTTTGCGCCTTGCCCATGATGGACGCAAGCGACAGCTCCGGGGTCTCTCGTTCGGACCAGTCGTCCAGGACCACGAAGACCGCCGAGGTATACGACGAGTACGCACCGGTCAGCAGGTTGAATCCGCCGAGCACGACATAATCGTGCACCCCGGGAGCGTCCTTGAGGTACGCCTCGACCTTGCGCATGACCGCTTCGGACCGCTCCAAGGACGCGCCCTCGGGCAGGGAGGCGTTGATGATGAAGTACCCCTGGTCCTCGTCCGGCACGAAACTCGACGGCAGGATGGAGAACAGCCCGCCGCACGCACCGATAAGCACGGCCACAACGAGCACGCCCATGAAGGCGCGCCGGACCATGGCGGCCACGGCGGCGTTGTATTTGCGGGTGCACCAGTCGAAGACCGCGTTAAACTTGTCGAAGAACCAGCCGAGCGGGCCGCGAATGGGCTTGTAGGGCCGCAGGATAAGGGCCGACAGGGCGGGCGACAAGGTCAGGGCGTTGACCGACGAGATGGCCACGGACACGGAAAGCGTCAGGGCGAATTGCTTGTACAACTGGCCGGTGATGCCTCCCATGAAAGCCACCGGAACGAACACCGCGATAAGCACCAGGGTACTGGCGATGACCGGCCCGGTGACTTCGCTCATGGCCTTTTTCGTGGCTTCCTTCGGGGACATGCCCTCCTCGTCGATGTTGCGCTGGGTGGCTTCCACCACGACGATGGCGTCGTCGACCACGATGCCGATGGCCAGCACCAGGCCGAACAGGGTCAGGGTGTTGATGGAGAACCCGAGCATGGGGAACAGGGCGAAGGTGCCTATCAGGGAAACAGGCACGCAGACCATGGGAATAATGGTCGTGCGCCAGTTTTGCAGGAAAATGAAAACCACCAGGAAGACCAGGATGAGCGCCTCGTACAAGGTGTCCATGACCTCGTCGATGGAAGAGTTCACAAAGCGGGTGGTGTCGTAGGGAATGGAATAATGGATGCCGTCCGGGAAGAAGTGGGACAGTTCCTCCATGGTCGCCCGGACCTGCCTGGCCACCTCCAGCGCGTTTGAACCGGGCAACTGGTAGATGAGCATGGAGGCGTTGGGCTGATTGTTGAGCCGCGAGAACGTGAAATAATTTTTAGCGCCCAGCTCCACACGAGCCACATCCTTGATGCGCACCGCGGACCCGTCGGCCTTGGCCTTGAGGATGATATTGCCGAACTCCTCGGGAGCGGCCAGGCGGCCCTTGACCCGCAGGGTCATCTGGAACTGCTGGTCCTTGGGCGTGGGCGGCATACCTATCTGGCCCGCCGGAGCCTGGGTGTTCTGCTCTTCCACGGCGTTGATGACGTCGCTGACCGTCAGGCCGTAGGAGGTCAACTTGTCCGGGTCGAGCCACAGACGCATACCGTAGTCGAGGTCGCCGAACATGTTGACGTCGCCGACGCCCTCAATGCGGCGGAGCGCGTCGTAAATATTGATCTTGCCGTAGTTGTTCAGGAAAAGCGTGTCGTATTCCGGCTTGTCCGAGGTCAGGGACACGATAAGCACGAACTCCGGCGACTGCTTGCGCACGGAGATACCGGTATTGCGGACTTCCTGCGGCAATTGGGGAGTGGCCAGGTTGACGCGGTTCTGCACGTCCACGGTGGCCAGTTCCAGGTCGCGGCCGAGCTCGAAGGTCACGGTCAGGCTCATGGACCCGTCGTTGGCCGAGATGGACTTCATGTACATCATGTCCTGCGCGCCGTTGACCTGCTCTTCGATGGGCGAGGCTACCGATTGCTCCACGGTTTCGGCGTCGGCCCCGGTGTAGGTGGCGCGCACGGACACGGACGGAGGCGAAATCTGCGGATACTGGGCGATGGGCAGGGCGAACAGGGAGAGAACACCCACCAGCAGGATGATGATGGCCACCACCGAGGCGAAAATGGGTCTGTCTATGAAAAAGCGGACAAACATGGCTACTCCGCCCCGGCGGCCGTCTTGCCGCCGTCGGCGGGAACCGGAGCTTCCTCGCCCCCGACGTCATCGGAGGGAGCTGCCTCCATGCCGTCACGCTCCATGGGCACGACGACCGGCTTGATCTTCATGCCCGGCTTGACCCGGTTGATGCCCTCGGAAAGAAGCATGTCCCCGGCCTCGACGCCCTCCGCGACCACAGCCAGGCTCATGGACTCGGAACCGAGCTTGACCGGCTGATTCCTGATGGTTCCATCCGGGTCCACCAGGAACACGGACTTCATGCCCTGGACGTCCATGATCGCCCGGATCGGAACGACCACGGCGTCGCTGTGATTGGAAACCCGCACGCGGACCTTGGCGTACTGCCCCGGCTTGAGCATGTTGTCGGGATTGGGGAACAAAACACGGATGCCGAGGGTGCCGGTTTTCGGGTCGATGGTCGGATCAACCATATCGAATCTGCCCGGCTGGCTGTATTCGTCGCCGTCCGCCAGGATCAGGCGAATGGGCGTATCGCCGCCCTCGCCACGCGCCTTCTTGTCGCGCATGGCCCGGATGTAGTCGGTCTCACTGACGTTGAAGCTGACATAGACGGGGTCCATGGTGGAGATTGTCGCCAGCAAAGTGTTTTCGCCCTGCCCGACGAGGTTGCCCACATCCACCTGAACGCGGCCGATAAGACCGTCTATGGGGGAGTAAATCTTGGTGTAGCCGAGCTGAATCCTGGCGTTCTCCACCTTGGCCTTGTTGTCGGCCAACTGGGCTTTATAGGTAGCCGCCTGCGTCTGGTAGCTCTCGAACTCGTCGCGGCTGACCACGCCCTCGTTGAAAAGCTTCTTGAAACGCTCAAGGTCCTTGGAGGCCTTGGCGTACAGCGCCTGGTTGTATTCCAAACCGGACTGAGCCTGTTTCAAATCCTCTTCGAACGGCTTGGGATCAATGACGAAGAGCAGGTCGCCCTTCTTCACCGCCCGGCCCTCATCGAACTTCCGCTCGACAAGGAACCCGGCCACGCGGGCCCGAACATCCACGGTCTCATGGGCGCCGATCTGGCCGACCCACTCGCCCCAATTGGGGACATCGCGAATCTCGGCCTTGACAACCTTCATAGGCGTCGGCCCCTGAGCCGCCGGAGCCGGAGTTTTTTTGTCCTCGCCGGTGCACCCGGCGAAAAGAAGGGAAAGGGAAAAGAGGACACAGCCGACCGTCATGGAGCGCAACACGGAGTTAACCATCGCAAAAACCTTGAATTATATTGTAAAGGAAAGCACCACTACCATCTAATTCACGTCCTATATCATATCTGCATTTCCATGCCATGTACATAACTTATTCCTCTTAATGCATATAGTTGCGCATTAACCGGCACGGCAATCCACCGCCCCGCGTATTGACTACGGGCTGTCCAGACCGTACTTATCGGTCAGTGACAACCGCATCCAATCAGCATGGAGAGGAACATGGCCGAGAACACCTGTAGAGAAAATCCCATGAAGGGCATCCCCGTGGGTATCAATTTCACAACTTTCCTGTATTCCCTGTCGTCCTCGGCCATGGTCGCCCTGGGCGAAGCGGCCGATCCGGGCTCGGGCAAGGTCGAGTTCAACAAGGAGTTGGCCAAGCACACCATCGACGTGCTTGGAATGCTCAAGGACAAATTCGACAACGGCCTGGATGACGGAGAAAAGAAGCTCATGTGCGACATCGTGTACAATCTGCGGATGGCGTACGTTAACAAGACAAAATAACGGAAACGAGAATGTCCCAGATCATCAAGGCCGGGCTGGTGGGCGTCACCGGCTACACCGGCATGGAATTGGCCCGGCTCATGATTCACCACTCCTCCATGGAGCTGGTCAGGGCCACCTCCCGGTCCGAAGCGGGCAAAACGCTCGCCGACATCTACCCCTTCCTGAACCGGCTGCCGCTGGGCGAACTGGTCATCACCCAGCCCGATGCGGCCGACCTGGCCGAAGAATGCGACGTGGTCTTCCTGGCCGTGCCGCACAAGACCGCCATGGAAATCGCCGCCGAACTGATCGAGGCGGGCGTGAAGGTCGTCGACCTCTCCGCGGACTTCCGCATCAACGACAAGGCCACCTACGAGGCGTGGTACAAGGTTGAGCACACCCGCGCCGACCTGCTTGCGGAAGCGGTCTACGGCCTGCCCGAACTGTACCTCGACAAGATCATGGGAGCGCGGCTCATCGCCAACCCCGGCTGCTACCCGACCTCCTCCATCCTCGGCCTGGCCCCGGCCCTGTCCGCCGGGCTCATCGAGACCGGAGACATCGTCATCGACGCCAAGTCCGGCGCTTCGGGCGCGGGACGCGGGGCCAAAGTGCCCAACCTCTTCTGCGAGGTCGCCGACTCATTCAAGGCCTATGGCCTGCCCACCCACCGGCACACGCCCGAGATCGAGCAGGAAATTTCCAAGCTGGCCGGAACCGAAATCACGGTTTCCTTCAACACCCATCTGCTACCCATCGACCGGGGCATCCTGTCCACGATCTACACCCGGCTCAAGGGAGAAACCTCCCTGAAAGAGGTTCGCCAAGTCTACACGGACTTCTACTCGGACAAGCCGCTGGTCCGCGTGCTGCCCGAGGGCCAGTTGCCCGAGACCCGGTTCGTGCGCGGCACGGTCTTCTGCGACATCGGCCTGGTGGTCGATCCCCGCACCGGCAGGCTCATCATCCTTTCGGCCATCGACAACCTCTGCCGCGGCGCATCCGGTCAGGCGTTGATGAACGCCAACCTGATCTGCGGACTGGACATCGACGAGGGGTTGCCCATGGCCCCGATGATGCCCTAGCCGTACCCTCCGCCTCCGCGAAATTCAAAGACCGCCTTTCAGGCAAGGCGTTTTCCATAAATGTTGAAAAATATAGCCCCGGATTTTTGTCCGGGGCTATTTTGCTGGTGTCATCTAGGGGCTACTGGGATTTTAAGGATGCGGCCGTCTGTTGGGCTAGTTCTGACACTTTTTTCTTCCATTCCGGCGCATGCTCGTTGATATGGCTCCGGCATTCCATCATCAGATATTTCAACTTCGGCAAAACCTTGGACACATCGTCAAGGGATGCGTCCCATATGGCTTTAAAATCCAGCAAAGACATGGGGACGATATTCAAAGCTATTCTTCTATCGCCCTTCATGTACCATTCGCCAAGACGGAACGAGTTGGCCGTATTGGTGTCCACGTTGATCGCAAGGAATAATCCAAAGACTTTCTTGCCATTATTGGCATTGTCTTCCGCATATTTCGCAACATGCCGCCTGACAGGTTCGCCCTCTGCGGCCTCCTGTCTGGAAGAAGAAGTCAATGTGACTTCGACAACCAAGACCATATCTTCAAACTCGAAAACAATATCAGGCCCATTGCCTGGCGCTGTCCCGACCGGAAGAAAGTCACGGTCGATTTTGAAGCGGCGTGCATCCCAAGGATCTATGGTCAAAGAATCTATGGCAAGAAAGGCCCTCCAGATAATCCATTCAAAATAGGCGGGGGCCTCCCCATCAGGGATCCTGACCTTTTTCCCATTTGACAGTGTTTTCGATGCCTTCTTTTTGCTTTCGATCAACAACTGCAAGAAGGCCGAGATCTCTTCCGACATGCTGGCCTGTTGTTTCGCGTATTCAAGCTCGTCAAGATGGAACAGGCTGTCTTCCAAGTCGTGCCGGGCAACTTCAATGTCTTGTGGCGTTTCAAGGGGCCTACCTTTCAGATCATAAGGACAGCCTCTTTTTTCAAGTTGTTCGGCCAAATCCTGCAAGACAGACAATGCTTCCTGCTTGTGGTCCGTTGGCAGGATTGCACCATCGCATAGTTGCCGCAGGCATTCTATTTCATTTTGGGGAACACTTTCCTCGTGTATGATTTTTTCAATCAACACGTATTTGGAAGGAACCAAGGCTATCCCCCGGCCCTTGCTTTGCACCAACCCGGTTGCTTTCAGATGCCGAAGGTTCATGTCCCTGTAGTCGTATAGGCTTTTGGGCTTCAAGCCGACAGTAGATGCAACTTTTCCCTTGAAGTCCCTATCAAATACCTTCTTCCGTTCGGCGACGTTGCGTTGTTCCCTAAAATCAACAACCTCTTTTGCAACAACATCTGAACCATCGAACGAGGATGACAACTGGACTATGACTTCCATTTCAAACCCGCTAATAGCACTACTTCCGGTCAACTTCTTCAACTCAAGCATGACAGCCAAGGTGTGCCTTAACGGTGAAAAATATCCTTGCTCGGTCGGCTCATAAAAAGCCGCCAGGGATCTCAAGAAGCATTCCTGCCACCCGGCAACGCTTTCAGTCTTGATTAGACGCCAACCGTTCTCCGTAATCGTATCCGGCTTCCCAAGTTCCTTTTGATAGACCTCCATCACTTTTTCATTTCTGGAATGGGGGTAGATGAAGCCAAGTGAAGACAGTGAATTGATCCACTTTCGGGCGACACTGTTAGTTTTATCGCCTACCAGGGAAACGACACCCTGTTCGGCCAACGCATTTCGAAAAATGGCATTTTGCTCTGGGCCATGAAGGTTGCCATAAAACTCACCTTTATGGGTGAGGTCGTTTGCCAGGACGATAAGCCCGTCCCGCAATCTCATTGGATTTCTAACCCCTGTGTCGCCGATCTTCCAACGTGTCATGCCTAGTACCCTACGAAGATGTATTCTTTTACGGTGTTGTTGTTGTCTCCAACCTTGTGGTTCTGCGTGCCAAATGAATATTTGTAGTCCACCGCTATGACTTCGACGTGTTGCTTGTATTTGGACATAAGCTCGACCATCTCGTCCAAGGTGGGCAACGAG
This sequence comes from Desulfovibrio sp. Fe33, assembly GCF_028532725.1. Classification (NCBI taxonomy): domain Bacteria; kingdom Pseudomonadati; phylum Thermodesulfobacteriota; class Desulfovibrionia; order Desulfovibrionales; family Desulfovibrionaceae; genus Desulfovibrio; species Desulfovibrio sp. Fe33. The sequence goes on along the minus strand of NZ_JAQKGU010000014.1, from coordinate 23,331 downwards.
TTCGACGAATAAGACACAACCTGGACGCTTTCCCTGAACTTCCTGAAAAGCCGGTCAAAGGCGTCATATGCCCCATTCTTAGTCGAAAACGGGGTGGGATAGTTTTTGAACTTCTTCGTTTTGGTATGCCATTGCATTTCCACGTCCTGCCAGTCGCATGCGATGCCTTCCGCAAAGTGGTATCGCCTCACATACTCGTTGTCTGAATGCTGGCTGAAATACGGCGGATCCATGTAGACCAGATCAGGCTTGCTCCTAATCGACATGGCATCACCCCGGCGGACTATGTTTTGCTGTCCGTTGTCGAAAACGGCTTCATTGTTGACCCGGACAGCTTCCAGAAACTGCTCTTCGAAACTCATCCGAAGATCTTTCCTTCCATCGTCATGCCGGTAACCAACGTAGGTGAAAATGCCACGGGGGCGTTTCTTGAAGCACGCCCGACACAGGGATGCGGTCGCAATGGCCCGCTGATAGGGATTTCGCAGGGCTTTTATGTTCGTCCGGAGATTGTCGATAAGGACATTCTCATCATCGGTGAAGTACAACCCCCGGAATGTTTCCTGGACGAAGTTGTCGCCGCCGTCTGCCGGGACCAGAAGCGACTTTGCCATGTCCATGGGTAGCGTCACCGTGTTGTTCTCGACCAATGCCTTGGTGTAGGTCGAACACAATGCCATGTAGTCGTTACTGACCACCTGCTTGCCTTCTGTCTTCAGCATGTAGCTGACAATGCCGGACCCCGAAAAAAGGTCCAGAACCGTCTTGCAATCAAACTGGCGAACAATGTCCCGGATGTGGGGCAAAAGTTTGGCCTTGGACCCCATGTAGCGCGTGGATGGGTACTTCTTGACTTGACCGGAAACAGGTTTGGGGATGGAACGCAGGGCAAAGCTTTTGCGGGGCTTCACCGTCACCACCACGTCCTCACCGGTGCGTTTCTTGCCCTTGCTACTGATGTTTCGCTTGGTCTGGTACACATCGACTTGGAACTGCCCATACAGTTCATGCACCAACGGATGGTTCGAGTTGGTCAAGACGACATGGCAACCCAAATCGCACAAACGCTTGACCTCATCGGCCAGATCCTGATGGTCCTCTTCGTAGAACTGCTCCTTGGTATACCGCTTGAAATCGCTGTATTCGGAAACAGGGAGATAAGGCGGATCCAGAAAAACAAAATCACCCTTTTTCGCATGGTCCCGCAACACATCTTTGTAGTCCCCGCATATAATCGGCTTTCCTTGCAGGGCCATAGATGCTTGGCGAAGGTTGGTTTCATCGCAGATAGTCGGGTTTGCGTAGGAACCAAAGGGAACATTGAAACCGCCCTTCTTGTTGACCCGGTAAAGCCCGTTGAAACATGTGCGGTTCAAGAAAATCGTCCGTGCGGCCGCTTGCACGGGGGTAAGCGATTGCCAGTCCTGCGCACGGATTTCATAGAACAAATCCTTATCGTTCTTGAACGGACGCAAGGCCAAAATCAACTCGTCCACCTGGTTGGACACAACGCTATACAGGTTGACCAACTCGGGGTTGGAGTCGGCGATTACCGCATTGGCCGGGGACGTTGCAAAAAACAGGGCTCCTCCACCGATAAACGGTTCAATGTATTTCCCGTATACCGGGGGGATTAGCGGGACAAGAATGTCCAGCATTTGCGATTTTCCACCAGCCCATTTCAATATGGGCTTTGCCGGTTGGAATGCGTCCCTATCGACAGCAACTTCATTGGCCATGTATGGTCCCACCTTTTTTTCTCTCGTCAAACGTATGCTCACGTCATGGACAAGATGTCAATCGAATGTTCAACGTCTCTAAATCACTCATAAAAATACATGACCAAGCGTTGAGAAGTCAAATGCTCTCCGTAGGAAAAAAATCATTCATACAGAAGGTCTTCCACCTTGACCGGCCCATCCGCCAACCCCAACCGCATGGCCGGGGTTTCCTTGTTTTTTCCGACTTGGACGTAGTTGTAAAAGAAGCGAAGCATGTCCAGGCTTTTCCCGATCATCCTCGGGTCATACGGGGCGTAACCGTGCCACACGCCACCGCTCCGGCTGGAAGTGTGGATGCCCCTTTCCAGATAGGAACTCCTGCGTCTTGATTGCATGAAAAACCGGTCGATGCCGGCCAGGGATGCCCGCATATACATGTCGGCAACCAAGTCCTCGTCATAGTCCCCGAGATCGGTTTGGTAGCTTACCATCTTTTCCGGTTCGCTTTTGTTGGGATACGGGTGTTCCAGCCACAAGTCCTTGTACTGGCCGATCTGCTTCATGGACTTCATGTTCCGTTTGACCATCAGCTTGATCACTTCGTTGTCGGGAAGGCCCGGATAACGTTCCTTGAACTTCTTGAACCGCTTGCGGCTGACCTTGACGCATTGCTCCCGCTCGTCGTTGGTCATGTCCTTGTTGATCGAAACGTAAAAGGCGTCGCACGTCCTGTTTTTGACCCGCTTCATGAAGGCCGAGAGGCATGCCGCCCGGATACCGGACTCCTGGTCCAGGTAAAACCGTATCCTGCCCACCTTGCGGAATAGGTGGGCCAGATAGAAAAAATGGCCGTACATGGTGTAATCGGCCCTGACCTGAACCCCGTTCTTCGGCAGTTGCATGGAAGCGGTCACGGCCTCCAGATCTTCCACATCGGGTCGGTTGCCAGCCCTCTTGTACGTTTCCATGACCTTCGCCAGCAGGGTGTCGCCCACAATGTCCTTGTTGTTCCGCTTGGCGGTCCGGTACATCGCCTTCAGGTAGTCCTGTCCAAGCCAAAGCCTGGCATGTTGCCGGAAAGCCACGGGCAGATACAAGTCACCGCAATCCCGGGCTTCCTTCTCGACAACCTCATGGGTCAATGTCGGGTCATAGTTCAGGTGACTGGCGAAGACGTATCCGGTGATGTTGTCGGCGGTCCCGATAGCCTGGAAAACTATGTTCTTCTTGATATTGCGATCCAGCCAGTTGCCGAAATGGTCTTGGCGGTCGACGCTCAAATGCAACTGCTTGGGGTGGACGCTGGTCAATAGCCTGCGCTCACGGGCGGCCAGGAAGCGGACGCATTGGGTGTGAAGGAAGTCCAGCTTTTTGTAGACGTACTTGGCTTGCAGTTCCGCTATTTCGCACATGCGCCTGATAGGTGTCTTGTTGACGGCCAACATGAAGATCAGCTTGTTCTTCTCTGATCTCCTGTGCCTTCTGGAAGCCGGACCGACGGAAAAGGTCTTGCCACAGGCCTTGCACCTGTATCTCGGATCACCCGAAGCTGTGGTTCCAAACTTCTGGTATCGCTTCTTTGCCCGCAACGACACGCCGAAGTTCTCGCATTCGGGGTTTTGACAGCCATTGTCAGTTTCTGCGAGAAGGGATTTGAAGCGGTCAAGCTCTTGGGCGATGCCGACATTGCTTTTCATGGGTGGGGATTCGCCGCATTCTTTGCAATGCAATACGGGCATATCCCAACCGCTGGCGTTTACGGTGTACACATCCGTCAGTCTCTTCTTGCCCGCGGCTACTTTTCCACGGGACACCTTGGGCTTTGCCGGGCGACCGTAGTTCTTACATTTCGGGTTCTTGCAGTAGTTGACCTGGATTCCGTCGCTAGGGTCGGGGATGCGTGGCTTGGCAACCTGGGGAAATATTTTACCCATAAGAATAACCCCCTGTTCGCTAAAGCTTACAAGGGGTTATAACCTATTTTTGGCGTTTTTGTCAACATTTATGGAAAACGCCTTGCCTTTCAGGCGGTCTTTTCCTTTTCTTGACAATGGTTATCTTTTCTTTTGCCCGTCAGTGATTATACTGGAAAAAGGCAACCGCTCCACGACACCGAACCCGGAGGATATCCATATGGAATTCAACGAAATCCTTGAACGACGTAGAGCCATCAACTTTTTCGATCCCGCCCGGGACGTGCCTGAGGACCTGCTGCGGACCGTCCTTGCCGAGGCCGGACAGGCCCCTTCCAGCTTCAACCTCCAGCCGTGGAAGGTCAAAATCGTTCGCGATCCGGCGCGCAAGGCGGCTCTTCGGGCCTTGGCCTTCGATCAGCCAAAAGTGACCGAGGCCCCGGTGGTGCTCATTGTCCTGGGCGACCGCGCGGGCTGGCAGGAAGGCAACTCCACCCTGGAAGGCCACTTCGAGCACAACCTCAAGCCGGAACAGCGCGACTGGTTCATCAACACCACCAAGGCCCTGTACGGCGACACGCCGGACGCCTCCCTGGCCTTTGCCGCCAAAAACGCGGGGCTGTTCGCCATGTCCTTCATGTTCGCGGCCTGCGCCCACGGCCTGGACACCCACCCCATGGACGGCTTCGACCGCGAGGCCGTGCGCAAGGAATTCGGCATCCCGGACAACTACTGGATTCCCATGCTCATCGCCGTGGGGCACCGCATCCCGGACCTTCAGGTCCATCCCAAGGCCTGGCGCCAATCCGTGGACGAGATGATTCTGAAGTAAAGCGGATTGCGACAGCGACGGATTCACTCTTCGACGACAAAAGGCCCCGGCACGAGAACGCGCCGGGGCCTTTCCATTGCGCATCACCGGATAGTATCGGCGGCGGCATGAGAAAAGGGGACCCGAAGGCCCCCTTTTCCGCTATGGGAATGGAGTGTGTCGGGAACTATTTGCGCACGGCGTAAGCCGATGCCCTGCGCACCAGGGCGACAAGAGCAAGGACGCCCAGGACCATGACCAGGGAGAGGTGCACCCACTCGATGGTCACGATGTAGACGGGGTCCAGCGTTACGCCGGGAAGGTTTCGGTAAACGCGCAACGCGCCCGAAACGAGCAGCCCGCCGACCACCGCGACGCGGGCGAGGCCGAGGCCGGTCAGCGTGAGCTTGTTCTTCCAGCTTCTGAACCAATTGACCGCTACCAGGGCCGCGAGGAATAGGAGCGCGGCCCCGAGAACGTAGTGCATCTTGTGAACCATAAAAAAGTCGCCGGTCCAGGCCATACCCGGAATGGTGGTCAGGGCGTACCGCTTGGCCAGCGGCATCTGCATGAACCCGGTAAAGGTCAGGGCGGCCACGGTAAGGATAAACAGCCGGGTGATCCAGCCGGGATAGGGTCTAGTCTTCATGGCCGTCCTCCCCGTCGTTGTTCAGGAGCCTGGACCCGAGGCCGAGCACTCCGGCGGCGATGCCCGCAACCGGGGCGATGAGCGCGGCCGCGGCCAGCTTGGTCTCGTCGGCCATGACGTCCTCCACGGGCCCCATGTGCGGCTTGCCGGGTCCGAGCGCGTTCTTACCGCCCTTGCCCGGCCCCTGAGCCTTCGGCCCCTTGCCGGTTCCCCGGCCGGAATCCTTGTCGATGGCCTGATCGATGAGGTCGAAGGGCACGGGGGAGACATATATTGTATTGGTCCCGCCGTTTTCCTCCAGTCCATAAAGGAACCACCCATTCTCCCTTGCCAGCGCCTCGGCCTTGGCCACGATCTCGGCGCGCGGGCCGATGATCTGCACGTCCTCCGGACAGGCCTCGATGCAGGCGGGCAGCGCGCCCTTGTCCAGGAGCTGGTAGCAGCGGTCGCATTTGTACATGACGCCGTTGCCCGCCAGACGCGGCATAATATGGCGGTACAATCCCACGCCGGACTGGCGTTGGGGGATGTTCCACGGACACACGGCGCGGCACTTCGCTCCGCCCATGCACAAATCCGCGCTGATGCGGGTCAGTCCGTTGACCTGCTTGTTGGCCGCGCCGAAGGGACACATGTTGGCGCAGGGCGGATTCTGGCAATGCATACACCGCCGGGGTATGTTGATATCGTAGGACTCGCCCTCGTACTCGACCACGGCGTTCTGCAGAAACAGCCAGTTGTAGGGGGTCAGCCGATCATCCACGTCCCGCATGTCGGACCAATCCTCGGGCTTGGCCCGACGGGACGGCAACATCTCCGGGAACGGCTTGACCGGCTCCGGGAATTTGGATGCGTTGGACTCGCGGCAGGCCTCTACGCAGGCTCCGCAGCCGATACATTTGGACAAATCCAGCAGGGTGGCCAATTCGCCGTCCGAAGGCGACGGAACGCGCTCCTGCGCAGCCAGAACCGGGGCGGCCGGGATAAGCGCTCCGGCTCCCCCCACCCCCAGGGTCTTGAGGAACCCGCGGCGGCTTATGGTTCCCGTCCCATATTTTTTCTCTGACATGTCGGTTTGCAACCTCGTCTTGATATGTTTGCGGACCGGACATCCTTTCCGGTGTCGACACATATACCCTATAGGGGTATAAACCGGAAAGTCAACCCCGGGAAGGTCTCGCGAAGGGAAACCGGGCCGACCGGCCGGAAATCCGCCCGTCAGGCAGACGAATTTTCGACGCCAACGCACCGTAATCAATTGAATTAATGATACAGTTGCCAATTCAACGTTTGACACTGCAACTGCTTTATTATAGAAAGTCGGTCTGGATTGTAAATCCACTCTTGACCGGAAGCTTCCATCGCATGGTACGGCCTGACCTCCAAGGCCGACCGGAACCAGGCCAGACGACCGAATATTATTTCATACCCCGACAACGGTCGGGAGGCTTGATGTATTTTCAGAGGTAACGAGATGCTCAAAGACGACAAATGCGCCAGCGGCAAGACCGCCAAACTCATCATCGACGACCAGACCTTCGAGTTGCCCATCATCGTCGGCACCGAGAACGAACACGCCATCGACATCACTTCCCTGCGCAACGAAACCGGTTACATCACCTTTGATCCGGGCTACGCCAACACCGGCTCCTGCAAAAGCAACGTGACCTTCGTGGACGGGGAAAAAGGCATCCTGCGCTACCGGGGCTATCCCATTGAGGACCTGGCCGCGCACGGAACGTTCATCGAGACCGCCTACCTGCTCATCTTCGGAGAGCTGCCCACCAGGGCCCAGCGCCAGGAATTCCGCGACATCCTGAGCGAGCAGGAGCTGCTGCACGAAGGCTTGAGGCACCACTTCGAGGGGTTCCCGTCCGCCGGGCATCCCATGGCCATCCTGTCCGCTGTCATCAACGCCCTGGGCTGCTACCATCCCGACCTGCTGGAGATATCCTCCAAAGAGGACTTCCTGCGGGCTGCGGCCAAGATCATTTCCAAGGTGCGGACCATCGCGGCATGGTCCTACCGCAAGGCGCAGGGACTGCCGTTCATGTACCCGGACCCGAAGCTCTCCTACTGCCGGAACTTCCTGCACATGATGCATTCCATCCCGCACCGCCAGTTCGAGCCCACGGACGCCGAGGTGCGCGCCCTGACCCTCTTCTTCCTGCTCCACGCCGACCACGAGCAGAACTGCTCCTGCTCCACCGTGCGCATGGTCCAATCCACCGAAGCCAACCTGTTCGCCTCGGTCTCGGCCGGAATATGCGCCCTGTGGGGACGCCTCCACGGCGGGGCCAACGCGGGCGTCATCCAGATGCTCGAAGAGATTCACGCGGGCGGGACGTCCATCCCCGAGTACATCGAAAAGGTCAAAAAGAAGGAATGCAAGCTCATGGGCTTCGGCCACCGCATTTACAAGTCTTTCGACCCGCGCGCCAAGATACTGCGCAAAGCCGCCCACGACATGCTCGATTCCACAGGGCACCACGACCCGCTCCTTGACATCGCCCTGGAGCTGGCCGAAGCGGCGATGAACGACGACTACTTCGTCGAGCGCAAGCTGTACCCCAATGTGGACTTCTACTCCGGCATCATTCTGCGCGCCCTGAACATCCCGGTGAACATGTTCACGGTGATGTTCGCCATCGGCCGTATGCCCGGCTGGATCGCCCATTGGTACGAAGCCCACGTGGACGGCAACACCAAGATCCACCGTCCGCGCCAGATCTACACCGGCCGCGAGCCCAGGAACTACATTCCCCTGGATTCCAGAATCTAAACGAACATCGGGGCCCCATGGGGGGCCCCGTCCCTTTTTTCCCCGCCGTGAGTCTCTCCCGTTGATGTACACCCCGAAAAAAATCGAAAGAATCGCCTGCGTGGCCTCGAACTCGCCAAGGGCGCAAGAAGGCCTCAGGCAGCTTGCCGAACGCTACGACCTGGCCCCGGCCGACGAAGCCGACGCCTTGGTGGCGCTGGGCGGAGACGGCTTCATGCTCCAGACCATGCACGACTACATGGACACGGGCATTCCCATCTACGGCATGAACCGGGGAACCATCGGCTTTCTGATGAACCGTTTCAAACCGGACGGGCTCCTGGAACGGCTCAACCGAACCCAGGGCCTCATCCTCAATCCCCTGGTCATGACCGCGACAACCGTCGAGGGGCAGACCTGCTCGGCCCTGGCCTTCAACGAAGTGGCCCTGCACCGCTATTCCCAGCAGTCGGCCAATATCCGGGTGCGCATCAACGGGCGCGAACGGCTGGACAAGCTTGTTTGCGACGGAATCATGGTGGCCACCCCGGCCGGGTCCACGGCCTACAACCTGTCGGCTCACGGCCCGATCATCCCGCTCGGGTCCAATGTCCTGGCGCTGACCCCGGTCAGCCCATTCCGTCCCCGACGGTGGAACGGCGCGCTCCTGCCACACTCGGCCGAAGTGGTATTCGACATTCTCAATCCCGAGCGCAGGCCCGTGGGAGCGGCGGCCGACTCCTTCGAAGTCCGCGAAGTGGCCAGGGTGCGCGTGGTCGAAGACCACTCCCGTCCCGCCACAGTCCTGTTCGACCCCGATCACTCCCTGGAGGAGCGCATCTTCAACGAACAGTTCGTCCACTGACCCCAGGCCCCCATGGGCCCCGTATTGTACAACCGGGCAAATACGGTATAGTGTTGCCCGCAACGAACGAATTTCTTGTTCCGGTCCTCTCTGAAACATAATCCATGGCCGGAATCCACATCACACAGTAGGTAAAAATGGAAAACGACAATCTGCACCCCGAAAACGGGACCGATACTCCGGAAAACGGCCCTGCGCCGATAACCTTCGACACCCTGCCCGAATCGCTCCGACGGGCCTGCGACCGCGCCGGATGGGACAAGCTCATGCCTGTCCAGGAACGCGCCATCCCCTTCCTCCTCGACAATCAGGACGTCATGGTCCAGGCCCGGACCGGCTCCGGCAAAACCGGCGCATTCGTCCTGCCGCTCATCGAAAAACTCGACCCGTCGCGGCACACCTGCCAGGCGCTGGTCATGGTGCCCACCCGCGAGTTGGCCAAACAGGTCGCCCAGGAAGCGAGAACGCTGGCCGGCGATGAACTCAAAGTGGTGGCCGTCTACGGCGGCGTGGGCTACAAGGAGCAGCTCGACGCCTTCCGCGAAGGCGCGAACCTGGTGGTCGGAACCCCCGGCCGCATCCTCGACCACCTCATGCGCCGCAACCTGACCCTCGACGACCTGCGGGTGCTCATTTTCGACGAAGCGGACCGGATGCTCTCCGTGGGTTTCTACCCGGACATGGTCGAGGTGAAACGGTATCTGCCCCGCGACATCGACGGGGCCTTCATGTTCTCGGCCACCTTCCCGCCCAGCGTGCTGCGCCTGGCCGAAGAGTTCATGTACAAGCCGGAATTTCTCAGCCTCTCCTCGGAAGAAACCAACGTCTCCGCCATCTCCCATCAGTTTGTTGAAGTCCCGGCCATGGGCAAGGAGCGCAAGCTCATCAAGCTCATCGAACTGGAGAACCCCTCCTCGGCCATCATTTTCTCCAACACCAAGCGGAACGTCGAGTTCATCGCCGCCCTGCTCGCCCAGTTCGGATTCGATGCGGAAGGGCTGACCTCGGACCTGACCCAGAACAAACGCGAACGGCTCATGACCCGCATCAAGGAAGGCAAGCTCCGCTTCCTGGTGGCCACGGACGTGGCCGCGCGCGGCATCGACATTCCCGAGCTGTCCCACGTGTTCATGATGGAACCGCCCGAGGACCCCGAATCCTACGTGCACCGCGCGGGCCGCACCGGACGCGCCGGAGCCACGGGCACGGCCATAACCCTGGTCGACGTCATCCAGCGGATCGAGCTGGAACGCATCGCCTCCCGCTTCAAGATTCACTTCGAGGAGATCAAGGACCCCACCGACGAGGACGTGACCGCCATCATCGGGGAACGGCTGACCGCCATCCTTGAAAAAAGATTCCGCAAACTGACGAACCTCCAACAGGAGCGGGTATCCCGATTCCTGCCCATCGCCAAGCGGTACGCCGAGCACGAGGATTCGCTTTCCCTGCTGGCCATGCTCCTGGATGAGCTCTACCAGCCCACCCTGCACGGCAAGCCCGCCGAACCCGACACCGCTCCCGAGCCGCAGCGCGAGCAGCGCGAGCAACGCGAACGGCCCGCCCGCAATCGCGGCGGACGCAAGCGCAAGCCCGAAGGCGGCCCCAGGGAGCAGTATCAGGCCAAACCCGCCCGGAATGAGGGTTCCGACGAATCCCCGGCGGCCAAGGAACAAACCCGTCCGCCCAAGGCCAAGGCCAAACGCCCGGAGAAGCCCGAAAGCGAGCGTCAGGCCGAACCGGCAAGGCCCGCCGCGCCCGCCAAACCCGCCAAGCCAGCCGAAGCGCGTGAAAGCGCTCCGGCCGATGACGGGGACAGCGCGTCCAAGCCCAGACCGCGACGCAGGCGCAGAAGACGGCGCAAGCCTTCCGGCAACTAGGCCGTGAACCGCGGCAACCTGATTCTCGGCCTGGCCGCAGGCTATCATTACGGCGATGTTCGCCCGTTTCTCGCCTCCCTCGACAGGGCGGCGTATTCGGGCGATCTCGTTTTCTTCGTCTCGGAAACCACCCGGGACCTAGAACGCATCCGCGCCCACGGAACCCGGCTCAGGCCCATGGAGCGGCGGCCCGGTCTGGAGGCAGTCCCTTGCAACGGCCTGCGCTATTTCCTGTATCTGGATTACCTGACGTCCTGCGCCGAACAGTACGAACGCATCCTCATCGCCGACGTGCGCGACGTCGTCTTCCAGCGCGACCCGTTCGATTATCCCTGGCCGGACGGCATCTGCTGCACCCTTGAAGACCGCTCGGCCACGGTGGGCTCCTGTCCCTTCAACGCCCGATGGGTACGTGAACACCTGGGTCGGGAAGCCCTCGACGCCATCGCCGACAGGCCCGTGTCATGCTCCGGGACCACCGTGGCGGACCACGCATCCATGACCGCCTATCTGAAACGGATGACCGAACTCCTGCTGCCGCCGTCCACCGGCGAATGCATGGCCGGATACGACCAGGGGGTACACAACCACCTGATCCACACGGGCGCCCTCGACAGGCTGACCCTGTTCGACAATGCGGGACCGATCCTCACCCTGGCCCAGACCAGGGGAGAACCGCCCGTGAACGAGATGGGCGAAGTGTTGAACGAGGCCGGTCGACCGGCCCACATGATACACCAATACGACCGCAAGCCTTCGCTCTTCAAGATGATCCGGAAACGGTACGCCTGACCCCGCGGACGGCTATTCGGCGGCCACGTCGTCGCCCACGCTTTCCCTGATTTCGAGTATGGCGTCCAGGTTGTCGAGGAAGTGATCCGCAAGACGCGGGTCGAAATGCTTGCCGCGCTGTTCCCGTATATAACGGCTCGCCTCATCCACGGGCCAGGCGGCCTTGTAGGGCCGCGTTGAAGTCAGCGCGTCAAACACGTCGGCCAGGGCCACTATGCGTCCTTCAACGGGAATATCCTCCCCGGCCAGCCCGGCGGGGTAGCCTGATCCGTCCCAACGTTCGTGATGCGTCAGGGCTATCCGCTGAGCCGTGACCAAAAGCCGATTGTCGTGTTCGCCCAGAATCTTCGCCCCGATGGTCGTATGGGTCTTCATGATCTCCCATTCGTCGGGGTCCAACGGAGCAGGCTTGGTGAGAATATGGTCGGGGATGCCTATTTTGCCCACGTCGTGCATGGGCGCGGCGTTGTACAGGAGGTCCGAGGCTTCCCGGTCAAGCCCGGCCGCCCGGGCCAGGACCCGGCAGTAGCCGCTCATGCGGATGATATGCAGCCCGGTCTCGCTGTCCTTGTATTCGGCGGCCACGCAGAGCCTGCGGATGATCTGCAATCGGGTCTCATAAAGATCACGGGAACGCTCGGCGACCTTGCGCTCCAGGTCCAGACTCTGGTTGTGCAAGGCGATATGGGTGCGCACACGGGCCAGAACCACGGCAGGACTGATCGGCTTGGTGATGTAATCCACGCCGCCCACCTCGAACCCCATGGTCTGATCCGATTCCTGGTCGCGGGCCGTGACGAAGATGACCGGGATATTGCGGGATCGAATATCCGCCTTCAACATCCGGCAGACGGTGTAGCCGTCCATGTGGGGCATCATGACGTCCAGAAGAATGATGTCCGGGGGACTCGATCGGACAATGTCCAGCGCCTCCCGGCCGTTGAGCGCGGCCAACACCCGATACTCGTCTTTCAGCGTCTCCACGAGCAGATCAAGATTCGCCGGTACATCGTCCACCACCAGCACAGTCTGTTTGCCCCTGTCCGGCATATATCCTCCGATATTTTCCAACAGCCACCTATGCGCAATCATCACGATTAGGACATGCTCAGGCAATTATAATCAGCCCGAATCCAGCCATGAATAGAATATAACGCCAATAAAGCGACTCCGTTGCGGAAAAAACAAAAAGGGTTAATTATAATACGTTATGAGTAGGTTTTCTGATATTGCAATTCCAAACAGGAACAATAGGACTCAACGCGGAAACGACCCCCATGCTGAAGCACCTCTTCGATACCTCGCTGGCCCTTCGCAGTTTTGTAGGGACCGTCCTTTTCCTGACCCTGCTGTCCGGAACAGGGCTTTATTTCCTGTACAGGCAGGAAGCGAACTCCATAGAAGCATCCCTCAAGCTGAACGAATCCTTCCATAACAAAATGATGGCCCAAAGCATCAACCTGGACCTCAAAACCATGTTCATTGACCTCTACCTGGTGGCCAACCACGTGGAGACGTTGCGCTTCCTTCAATTCCGGGACACCGAGGCCCGCAACAACCTCGAAACGGAACTCCTGACCTTCAGCTCCATCAGCAAGGCCTACGATCAATTGCGGCTCCTGGACAACGAGGGCATGGAGCTGATCCGAGTCAACTACAACAACGGATCTCCCGCGCCGGTCCCTCAGAACGCGCTTCAAAACAAGTCTCACCGCTATTATTTCCAGGAATCGCTGCCTCTGAAAAACGGCGAGATATACGTGTCCCGGTTCGACCTGAACGTCGAAAACGGAAAGATCGAGCTGCCGTTGAAGCCCATGATCCGTATATCCACTCCTGTTTACGACGACACGGGATGCCGCATCGGCGTCGCCATCCTCAACTACCTTGGCCAGAGGATCATCGACCGTCTTGAGGACGACAAGGAGTCCCTTGACAGCACGACCGTCCTCCTCAACGAGGACGGATACCGGCTGGCCTCGCCGCAACCGGAAAAGAACTGGGCCTTCATGTACGACGAACGGAAGGATATCTGCTTCAGTGTGGAACACCCTGAGATATGGAACAGGATAAAATCCTTGAATGACGGCCAGTTTTCGACCCGGGAAGGAATCTTCACGGTGAGCACCATCCGCGTTGCCCCCCAAAATGCAGCAGAGGTCAAAGTGACCCGCTCCCATGAGTGGAAGGTCGTCTGCCTCACCTCGGCCGACGTCATCCGCAGCAGCATCAAGCCGGTTCGCCGCCACTACATTGTCATATTCGGCGTCATCTCGCTGATGTCCATATTCATAGGCCTGACCCGCGCCCGATTCATCGCGGTCCGCGAACGCAGCGCCAGGGAACTTGAGGCCGCCAGACAAGCCGCGGAGGAAGCCAACCGGGCCAAAAGCGACTTCCTCGCCCGCATGAGCCACGAAATCCGCACACCCATGAACGCCGTCATCGGGTTGACCCATCTCGCCCTGCGAACAGACCTGACGGCGAAGCAATCGGACTACCTGTCCAAGATATCCCTGTCGGCCAACGCCCTGCTCGGGATCATCAACGACATCCTGGATTTCTCCAAGATAGAGGCGGGCAGGCTGACTGTGGAGGACACGGACTTCCTCCTGGACGACGTGCTCAACAACATCATCAACATGCTCGGCCTGTCGGCGGAACAAAAGGGTATCGAGTTTCTGCTCATGGTCCGCAGCACAGTGCCCAACCGGCTCAGGGGAGACGCCCTCAGGCTTGGACAGGTACTGCTCAACCTGACCAACAACGCCATCAAGTTCACCGAGAAGGGCGAAGTCATCCTGCAAGCGGAACTACTGGAGCAGGACGGGCACAAGGCCGTCATCCGATTCAGCGTCCGGGATACGGGCATCGGTATCAGCCAGGAACACATGGAGGGATTGTTCCATCCATTCAGCCAGGCCGACGGCTCCATTTCCAGACAGTTCGGCGGAACCGGCCTCGGGCTGTCCATCAGCAAGCGGCTGGTGGAAATGATGGGCGGCGATATGGTCGTGGCCAGCGAACCGGGCAAAGGCAGCGAATTCTCCTTTACGATTCCCTTCAGACTGCAACCCGACCACGCGCGCGAATCCCTCGAATATCCATCGGAAATCAAGGGGCTGCGTGTCCTGGTGGTGGACGACAGCAAAATGTCGCGCATGGTCCTGTGCAAGATTCTCGAATCGTTCACCTTCAAGGTCAACGAAGCGTCCTGCGCGATCGACGCCCTGAACACGATCGAGAAATGGGACAAGATCGACCCGATCAAGCTGGTCATCACGGACTGGAATATGCCGGACATGGACGGCATCAAATTGTCCCGGCACATCCGCCTGAACACCACCATCACGCGCAAGCCCAAGATCATCATGCTCACGGCCTACGGCCAGGAGTCCATCCGCCACCGGGCCGAAACGGCCGGTATAGACGGGTTCATGCTCAAGCCATTCAACCGCTCGATTCTGTTCGACACCATCATGGAGGCCCTCAGCGAGCGGGAGGGAGGCACGCCAAAGAGACCGCCGCGCCCGGACCAGACCGGGGTGCCCGCCAATCTCCTCGGAGCGCATGTCCTGCTGGTGGAGGACAACGAAATCAACCAGCAGGTGGCCCGGGAGATACTCGAAAGCGCGAACATCATGGTATCCATCGCCAACAACGGCAAGGAGGCCGCGCAGATGGCCCTTGCCGAGGACTACGACGCGGTGCTCATGGATATCCAAATGCCGGTCATGGACGGTTTCCAGGCCGTCAAGGCCATCCGTGACGGGGGCAAGACGTCACTGCCGATCATCGCCATGACCGCCCACGCCCTGGTGGGAGACCGGGAAAAGAGCCTCCAGGCGGGTATGAACGACCATGTAACCAAACCCATCGACCCGGACGAGCTGATGCGGACCCTGTCTCAATGGCTGCCGGAACGCGAGGGTGCCCAGCATCCGCCTGCCGATCACACGCCGCCGTCCTCCTACACGCAGGATGACCTGCCCCGAATTTCGGGCCTGAACATGTCCCGCGCCATATCCAGATTGCGGGGCAACGCCAGGCTCTACCGAAAGCTGCTCATGGACTTCGCCCAGGACGGCGACGGGCTGCTCCGACAACTGCTGGATCACGCCGAGACCGAAAGATTCGAGGAATGCCGCGCGGTGGCCCACAATCTCAAGGGCGTAACGGGGAACATCGGAGCCGACCGGCTGCACAATCTGTTGGCGGGACTTGAGCAGGCCCTGGCTCACAGCGGGGACAACCTGGAATTCCTCCTGGAGGAAACGACGCGTGAACTGCGTCAGGTGACGAGTGGCATCCGCGAAACGCTTCGGCCGCCGGAAGAGCCCGAAATGCCGGACGGCGACCTCGATAGAATCGAGTCCAACGGAATCCAGCGCATGATGTCCGAACTCGACGACCTGCTTGTCCTGCTCGACAGACACGACATCGAAGCCCAAAAACAATTCCGAACCCTACGGGAACGGCTGACGAGACACGCCCCTGCCTATGCCCGCGAACTGTCCCGACTCATAGACCAGTTCGATTTTTCCACGGCAGGCGACCGGCTTCGCGATCTCATGGCGCACTGCCGAGACGGCGCGAACCCGATTGAAGAACCGCCCGGAGAGGAATAAGCCGGAATCAGGCCGTGCGCACGGCCCAGACATGAAACTCGGGGCGCGTCTTGAACCCCACGCCCACAGCCCCCTTGTGCATGTAGAAGCAGAACGACCACTCCGGGTCGTACCCGCTGTCCGTGGCCGACCAGTAGGCTTCGCGCACGTTCTCGAAAGGGTGATCCGCAGGCAGGGCCGGGTCGGCCCGCGAACAATCGGCCAGGGACTCGAGTTCCATAATGGCGGGCAGCCGCCAGGGTTGTCCGGTCCGTTCGGCTTCCTCGGCCACGATCCGGCCCGCCGTTTCCCTATCCACCATTCTTCCGGCCAGGTCGGCCCGCCTTTGCCAGACAAATCCGGTCAACCGGTCCTCTATATCGCCTCCGATTTCACGAAACCTCGGTTCGGGCCAGGCGAGTCCCATGCGCAAGGCCCCGTCCTGCCCGGTTCCGGCGCAGTCCATGGGGGCCCCGTTCACATCGTGGCAACCTTTTTGTCCGGTGGCCCACAAGGTTGCGGACGTCCCGCGCACAGGCCAGACGACCGCATCGTCGGCCTTGCGTCCGAAGAACATCCGCCCGCCGCTGAACTGCACCCACCAGGCATAGGAATAATCCCTGGCGGAAGTCGTGGAGGTCCAATACCGGCCCGCCCAAACCCGTTCGAAGGGATGATCCTGCGGCAGGGCCGGTTCGCGCTCGGCGTGATCCACGAGGGAATACAGTTCGCGCCGATTGGGCAGCCGCCAATCCGAGTGGCCGAAACGGTTCTCGCGGTTCATGCTTTCGATGAACCCGAACGCCTCGGCCCAGGACAACCCGGTTTCGGCGGGTTGGGCGTTCAGGGGCCAAACCAGGCCGGTGGCAGTATCGGTGACAACGTCACCCTTCAAAGAGAACCGCGCGGACGGCATGCCGGCCCGCCTCATCCCAGCATGTACCTCACCGCATAGCCGAAGGAGGGATAAGCCCACGGCTGGGCCAGGAGGTCTTCGCGAGTCAGGCCGTGGCGGATGGCCATGCCGAAAATATTGGCCACCTCCTCGGCATGAGCGCCGAGATAATGGGCTCCAAGGATGCGGCCCGTTCCCCGCTCCACCAGGATGCGGTAGCCCGCATGGGCCATGCCGAGCCGTTGATGCTCGGACCACTTGGCCGCATCGCCCTCGTATACCTTGAAATCCAATCCCTGCTCACGCGCCTGCTCCTCCAGCAAACCGGCGCAGGCAAGAGTCGGGTGGGTGAAGACGGCCCCGGCCGTTCCCGAAAGGTCCGATTTGACCGAGCCTTCCTTCAGGATGTTGCCGACAACCGTCTCGGCCTGCAATGCGGCCACCGGAGTAAGGGGATGACCGGGCTCCACGCAGTCGCCCGCAGCGTAAACATGCGGGTTGGAGGGACTGCGCATGTACTCGTCCACCACGATGCCGCCCCTGACCGCCTCGACGCCCGCCTTGTCCAGGTCGAGACCGTCCAGATCAGGCACGCGGCCCGCGCCGGACACGGCCGAGGCCGCGACGAACGACATCTCCACGTCGTCCGGGCCTGCGACGATCACCCGCACCCCGTCCTCGAAAGGCTCAACCGCCTTGACGGGATGATCCACGTGCACGGCCACGCCCTGGTCGCGCATCGCCTTGATGAGTTTGCGGCTCAACACCTCGTCGAAGCCTTTGAGCACCCTGCCGCTGCGGTGCAGAATGGTCGCCTTGACCCCGGCCGCGGCGGCGATGCAGGCAAATTCGAAGGAAATGAACCCGCCCCCGATGAAAAGCATGGATTCGGGCAGCGTCTCCAGGTCCAGAAACTGATCGCTTGTCAACAGCAGGTCCTCTCCCGGAACGCCGAGCTTGCGGGACGCGGCTCCGGTCGCCACGACAATGTGCCGCGCCGAAAGCCGCCCCAGGCCCTCCACCTCCACGGAATCCGGGCCGGTGAACCGGGCCTCGCCGTGGACCGTGGTCACGCCGCGCCCGTGAAAGGAGTCGAAAACCATGCCGGAGATGGGATCGATGACCGAATGCTTGAAGCGCATGAGCGAAGGCCAGTCCACACGCACGTTCCCGATCACGCCGTGGGCGGTCTTCTCCCGCACCCGAAGAATCTCGTGAGCCGTGTCGGCCAGGGTCTTCTTGGGCTCGCAGCCGCGCAGCGGGCACGCCCCTCCCCAACCGTTCTTCTCCACCACGGCCACGTCGAGTCCGGCCTCGCCGAGCTTGCGGGCGACAATGCCCCCAGCCGGGCCGGAACCGATCACTATCACATCATACGTCTGCTTGGTCACTGGTCTGCTCCAGGTTGATTTCCTTGGTAAAGGCCCGTCCATGACGAACCCGTTCTCCTTCATCCTCGCATATTCGGCGGTAAAGTAAAGAGCGGGACGCTCCCACCCGGAAGCGTCCCGCCCGCAGCGAAAAACGAAACTCGGCGAGCTAATCGCCTTGAGCGCACTCCGGTTCGGCCCGCCACTTGAGGTTGCGCACCGAAGAATAGGCCGCCCGGCCCGACAGGAACTCGTCCAGCCGCGAACGGGCCTCCCCCGACAACAGGGGAAGCAGGGGTTGGTCCACACATGGAATGCGGGCGAGACTCTCGCGGATGCGCTCGTCCCAACAGCCGCAGTACACGTCGATGTCGTCCATGCGCAGCCGCTTGCGGCAGTCCTCGCAACCGCAGCAGATGGCGTAGGGCTCCTGCACATTGAGCAGGCCGTATTCGGTGGTGAGTTCCTCGCCCGCGTCGATGTCGCGCACCGCGATCTCCAAACCGTAATCGGTCATCATGGTGGTCGGGTGGCAGTTGTGGTTCATATAGCGGGCATGGTCCCAGCTCAGGACCAGATTGCCGCACTTGTCGTGGTACATGTACGTTTCCATGGCCTCGCGCACGGACGCGGGCATAGCGAAAAACGCTTCTCGGTCAAGACAGATATCAAACCTGTCGCGGACCACCACGACGGTTCCCCTGGGGATGGGCTGGGTGGCGAACACGCCGACGCCGATGGCCGGGTCCCCGGACCGGACCCTGGTATGGGGATGGATCACGTATTCCTCTTTAATAGATGTAGCGCACCTGATGCCGCTCGGCCTCGATGCGATTGTAGATGGAGCGCATGATGCGCTCGTAAAGCTCGTCGCCCAGAATGATATCCTCAATGCCCGCGTCCACGTTGGGGTTGTCGTTGACCTCGATGACGCAGGCCTTCCCGCCCATGTCCTTGAGATCGACGCCATACAGGCCGTTGCCGATGAGGGACGAAGCCTGGACCGCCGCCTTGAGGATGTGGGACGGGACCTGGTCCACGGGCACGGCCTCGGACCGGCCGCTGAAATCATCGCCCTGCTCCGGCTCCTGCCAGTTGTAGATCTGCCAGTGGTTGTTGGCCATGAAGTACTTGCAGGCGAAGAGAGGCTTGTTGTCCAGGAGCCCCACGCGCCAGTCGTAGGCCGAGACCAAAAACTCCTGGGCGATGACCAGATCCGTATGCCGGAACATTTCGGCCAGCTTCTCGGTCAGTTCCTCCATGGTGGACACCCGGAACACGCCCAGGGAAAAGGAGCTCTCGGGCAGCTTCAGGACCAGGGGCAGCGGCAGGGTGCGCAGGAACGAAGGCTTGCATTCCTTGTGGGTCAAATGCCAGCCCCGCGGCTGGGTGACGCCCGCGTGGGCCAGGCGCTCCTGGAGATAGACCTTGTTGGAGCAAAGCATGATGGACCAGGGATCGTCCACTACCACCAGTCCCTCGGTATAGGCGTGCCGGGACATGGCGTAGGTGTGGTTGTCCATGGCCGTGGTTTCGCGGATGAACAGGGCGTCGAATTCGCAAATACGCCGATGATCGGCTTTGGTGATGAACTCCACGAAAAATCCCACCCGCTCGGCGGCCTTGCGGAACTTTTCCAGGGCCATGGCGTTGGAGGGAGGAGTGGGTTCCGCCGCGTCGGCCAGAATGGCGAGGTCGTACTGGTAGCTCTTGAGCTTCGGCCTGTTGTACCGCTTCTTCAGGCAGAACGCGTCGAGCGCGCTGCGCAGAAGCGCGGGATGCTTGTTCGCCACTTGGCGGAGATGCAGAAGCTTGACCTTGCGGAACTTCCACCCTTCCTCTCTCCACTCCATCGTGATGGTGAAAAACGGGATGGCAAACAGGGAAAAAAGCTTGCGGGCCAGTTCGGCACGGCAAGGGTCAGGGGTACGCCCGAGGATAATGGTCAGTTCCAGGATTTCCCCTTTGTCCGGGAGCTGCTTGGGATTGATGGCGTCCTTGAGCTCATCGAGCAGGCTCTGGGCGACCAGGGGCGTGGTCACGTCCTTCACGGTCATGACCGAGGGGGTTACGCGATGGTTGCGGGCCGAAGCCAGCAGGGAAACGTAATAGCCCATGGAATGCGTCTTGTAGGAGGAGCACAGGTTCAGGACATGGAACCTGTTGGAATCGGCGTAGTTGGTGTCGACAAGATAGTCGGTGGCCGAGCAGAACTGCACCCCAGGGCAACAGTCCCGCATCCTGCCGGGCTCCTCCACGACAATGACCACGCTCTCCGGCGATCCCTGCCTGCCCGTGGGCGAAAGGACCATGCGCACGGCGGGTTCTCCCGGCCCGTAGTAGTCCGACAGGCTGCGCACCGGCTCGAAACCGAACTTGCGGTACCAGTTGACCAGCTTGGGATTGTTCATGTCCGCTTCGAGAGAAACGCGCTCATACCCGTGGCTGGCGGCGAACTCCACGATATGCCGGACGAGCGCCTCGCCCAGGCCGAGCATTCTGAACTCCCTGAGAATGGCCAGGGAATAGACGCGCAGGGAGCGCTTGTACTGAAAGACCACGGCGCATCCGGCCGGAACCGGCTTCCTGCGCTTGGCCTTGCCCTCGATAACCAGGGCCAGTTGTGATGGACTTGTGATGCTGCGGCGCAGACTGGCCCGCGAACTTCGTCGGTTCTCGTTGAACCCCGTACGCTCGCAGGCCTCAAATAAGGGAAGGTCGTCCAGTGTCGCGGGGCGAACGGACGAGGAGGTAAAGGAGACGGCTGGCGTCTCGCACGCAAGGCTCATGAAGCCTCCCGATGTTGCAGGCCACCCGGGCCGCGATCTCACGCCCGAGAATGCTCCTCCAATATACCTGGTTTCGGGGCCGGTAAACAGAAAAAACGAGGGTTCCGCGACGCTTTTTCCACATTCGCCGCACGGTACGAAAGAGGCGTTGATCTGTAAACAAAATACATCATAAATACAGCCAATTAAGCCAGCAAGACCGTTGCCGCATGAACGTGTCCGACCTCGGCTTCTCGGCCCATTCCGCCCCCCGATGCGCCCCACTGCTTCCTACGGCATTCGACGGCGATTGACCCCCTAAAATGAAAGATGGCGGAAAATCGCGGTTTTAAGCGAAATACGGATTTTATTCAGCTCTCGTCCCCATGACATGAAAAAAATCGTTTTTTTATTTGCCCCAAGAAAAATTACGCCATTTCAAGATGATAATTATTACCACATATTGATTCCCAGCATATAAAAACCAGCACAGATGGAATTTCTTTTCCACAACATATTGTTAAAAACATGGGCAATTCCATACTTCATTAGTCTAGATTTTGTTTTTCAGTCTTCCCGCCGTTCAAACCGGACGGGAGATTGACAACATTTTTATCCACAAAATAATCAATTGAAATAATTATATATAATTATGTAACCGAAATAATATTGCACCCGTAGATGTATGTACCCCCAGAACAAAAGGGGCAACCCAACTGGATTCCATACTTCTAAAGGAGAAATTATGACCGACACCCGCATCACTCAGACCCAGGTGATTCGACTATCACTCCCCGGTGCCGGCCAAACCTCGTCGTATCAGCTTACGGCGAACTCATTGGTACGGTTCGACTTTGACCTCTCGGAGGCCGAGTTCATCGGAAACGGCGACAATTTGGAAATAACCGTCGAAAGCGGCGGCAAGGTGGTCCTCCTGGATTACCTGCCGTTGGCCGTGGCAGGCACCCTGCCCATAATGGAAATGTTCGACGGCAGGCAACTCGAAGGCGGAATGTATCTTTTCGCCTTCGAGAGCGACCGCCCCCTGACGGAAACCGACATGGAAACGGCCGCAGGCGATGCAGCTTCCGGTTCGGGCGCGGGCGAATACAACGACGATCCCGGCAATCTGTTCGCCGGACTGGACGCCCTCGGCCCCCAGGGCGACGCATATGATTCGCACCTTTTCCCGGTCATCGATCCGCCGAACATCGATTTGCTGGAAGCGTCCCCGGTTCCGGCTTCCCCGGCCGCCCTCCCCGACGTCAACGAAGTAGTGGAAAGCGGCTCGAACCGAGACAGGAACAACGAAGATCCGGGACACCCCGAAACGGCTTCCGGCAATCTGCTCCTCAACGACTACGACGATGACGACATCGATTACCCGGAGACCAATGGCGCTCAAACAGATCTTTCGATCAGCACCATCGATTTCCTCGGCCAGGACTTCACCGGGAACAACCCCGGCCCGGCCGAGGTAACGGATGCCGGAACGCAGATTCACGGCCTGTACGGCACATTGACCGTCTTCAGCGACGGCTCATATGAATATGTATTGGACGAGACTCTGGCCGATCCACTGCGGCAGGGACAGATCGTCCAGGAGCAGTTCAATTATACCGCGGTTGATCCCGACGGCAACCAGAGCAACGCCGCCACCCTGACAATCACCATTACCGGGACCAACGACGCCCCGGACGCCTTTGACGACACCTCTGGCGAGGTCATCGAGCAGGGCGGCATAGTCGCGGGCATAGCCTCGGTTTCCGGCAACGTTCTGCACAACGACTCGGATGTGGACAACGTGGGGTACGAGGATCTCGCCCCTTCCTACGCCGACCAGGTCCCGACCGATCCCGACGGCCTCATTGAGCTGAACGTAACCAGCATATACAGCCACGGGACCCATCAGTACGAAGACACCCCTGACGCCAACGGCAACTTCACGATTGAAGGCGCTTACGGCACCCTGAACATCAATGCCGACGGCTCCTACGAGTACACCCTGGACCAGACCAAGGCCGATCCGCTGAACATCGGCGACGAGCCGGTGGAATACTTCGGCTACTCCATCTGGGACGGCGAAAAGTACGCATACGCCAATCTGCATATCCCGCTGATAGGGTCCAACGACAGCCCGGTGGCCATAGCCGACACCAACGCCTTCACCGAGACGGTGGATGACGGAACCGCACATGCCGTCTCCGGCAACGTGCTCGACAACGACAGCGACGTGGACAACGCGCCCGACGAACTGTCCGTGGAATCCATCGTCTACTCCGGCGAAGGAAGCCCGCCC
>NZ_JAQKGU010000013.1 GCF_028532725.1 Desulfovibrio sp. Fe33 | reverse complement strand
TCCAGGGCATGTGCACCTCCAGGCTTCCATGCCCAAAGTGTTACCCATGTTCCCGGACTAATGTGTTACCTATGTACCCGGACTGTACCTTCTTTCCTCTCCTTCCCCCGGACCCCCATCCTCTCCTTTTCCTAAACCTTTTATGCCGCCTTCGGCGGGCTCTAGGTATGGGGCTTTTCTTATGGTGGGGGTGGCTGGATGCAATTCCCAGACAACGGCGCGTGGCTCATCCAGACGCGCAAACGCCCTTCTCGCCTTCTCCATTTTCGTATCAATTCCCACGCGATTCAATTCCCTGTCTTTCTCGCAAGTGACCTTCTCCTTCTGGATCGCCTTTGGGGAATAGCCCCAAACAGCGGCTCTCCGCGCATCGTGAAGGCAAAACAGGTTAAAGTCCGCGCCGAAGGCGCTTACATGGGATGCAAGGGTGCGAGCCCTTGCCCGCCGGAGGCGAAATCACCCGACTATTGCCGCGAAGCGGCTTTCAACTCCTGATTTTCCTCTCCATGAAATCAAAAGGGCAATCCCCTAAAAAAAGACCCCGCGCAAAAAAGCGCGGGGTCTTGTTTTTTCGTCGGATGGTCCGGGACTACCAGTCGCCGCCGAACGCATCTCCGCCAAGACCAAAATCGGCCTCGGGCTCGCCGCCGACAGCAGGACCGGCGGCCATGCCGCCTTCCTCGGCGGCACCGGCAGCAGCGGCACCGGCGACACCGGCGACCACGACGCCCTGGCTCTTGACCTTTTCCACTTCGGCCATGAGGTCGTTGAGCTTCTTGGTCATCTCGTCGAGCTTGTTGGAAGCCACGGAAACCTTCTGCTCACCGGCGGCATTCTGCGCGTCGATGGTCTTGATCTTGGCTTCCATGGGACCGATCTTTCCGGCCAGATCCTTCTTCTCGGCTTCCAGCTTCGCGACCTGGGCCTTGAGAGCGGCGTTTTCTT
Source organism: Desulfovibrio sp. Fe33 (assembly GCF_028532725.1). Classification (NCBI taxonomy): domain Bacteria; kingdom Pseudomonadati; phylum Thermodesulfobacteriota; class Desulfovibrionia; order Desulfovibrionales; family Desulfovibrionaceae; genus Desulfovibrio; species Desulfovibrio sp. Fe33. Next base: position 109,230 of record NZ_JAQKGU010000013.1, on the reverse strand, counting down.
CCTTCAGACCGGCCAGGATGTCCAGGACGGCTTTGGCGCGGACGGCCTCGGCCTCGGGCAGAGCCTCGATTTTGACCTGGCTGCCGAGCTTGGAGATGTCTCCTTCGGCATAAGAGGTCAGACCGGGTTCCTGTTCGTAGATCCAGGCCTTGGACAGAGCCTGCGCCACGGGGGCGACGTCGGCGTCCAGAGTTTCAGCCTGGGTGATGTAAGCCAGCATATCGAGCTGAGTCTGGTCGGCGGCCTCGCCGCGCAGAACAGACACGAAAGCGTTCATGGGGAATACCTTAGCTTCAGCCATTTGATGCCTCCTTAACTAAGTAAGCTTCGTTTTTATGTTCACCCAGGCGACTATTTGTCGGCGCCCATGGGGATGCGGCCAATCTTCTTGGCATAGGACAGGGCCACGGTACGGTAGACCAGGTGGCCCAGCTTGGACCACGGCAGGTACGCGAGCATCATGAACACGCCGATCAGATGCACGTAGTAGATCGGGTAGGCCAGCAGGCCCACGCCCAGGAGGCGGAACACCAGAGCCCCGATACCGGTCAGGAAGATGGTCCAGATCAGGGCCAGCAGGTACCAGTCATACCAACTGGAGGACTGCTTGGCCTGGTCCAGGTTCACCCGGCGCTTGGTCACGGCGATGAGGCCGTAGATGCCGAGTCCGGCACCGACGAAGGCGAGGAGCTTGATCGGCGACCACAGAGGCATCGGAGTGTGGCCGATGGAGGACAGGATGTCGCCCAGGCCTTCCATGCCGATCTGGCGGAAGAACCAGCCGCCCCAATGTCCGCCGGCGACAACGCCGGTAACGATCATCAGCGCGATGAAGCCGAACATCAGGCCGCGGTGGCCGACGGCGCGCTGCACGTCGAGTGCGTCGGATTCCTCGTCGCTGCACTCCTGGAACTGGGTATGCTGGAGAATCTCGTATTTGACGGTGTCGATCAGGCAGGCGATGAAGCTCGGCTCATCCTTGCGGCCCACGATGAAGGTCTTGGGCTGCGCGTCAAAGGCCTTGAGCATGTTTCTGACGCCTGCGTAGAAGCCCCAGAGCATGAACAGGAAGACCAGGATGAAGATCGGGTCGATGGTGTAGTCGCCGGGGAACAAGCCGCCGAAAACGACCACGCCGTCTTCCACCGCTTTCCAGGCGTGGTTCGCCGCGTCCCACTCGAAGGTGGGGAACATGGAGCCGGTGACTCCGGCCATGATGACCCAGATGATCCCGTAGATGATCGCCGGAACGGCGGCCAAAGGCAGGATGCCGTTGGAGCTGGACATCAGCTTGCCGATGATCGGAAGCGGGGCCAGGTTGCGGTAGGCCATGTTGCGCAGTGCGGACAGCAGGTCGCCCGGCTTTGCGCCGCGGGGACACAGGTTGGAGCAGGTTCCGCAGTTGTGGCACAGCCAGATGTCGATATCATTGACCAGGCGGTCCTTGAGACCCCACTGGGCCCAGACCATCTCCTTGCGGGGGTACGGGCTGTCCGCGGGGGACAGGGGACAGACCACCGAGCAGGTGGCGCACTGGTAGCACTTCTTCAGAGAGTCGCCGCCTACTGCCTGCAACTCTTTTACGAACTTAAGGTCCGGTTGTACCTTGACGGTATTTGACATGCCGTACCTCCTAGTAACCCTTGAACGGGTTGGGGCCGAAGTTGGTGGTAATGTTGTTGACGAACTCGTCGATCAGTTCAGGTACCTTGTCGTACATGTCGATGGAGATTTCGTACTGTTCGACGCGTTCAGGCTCGACACCGAGGCGTCCCAGGGACTCGGCGATGTTCTCCTTGCGGCGGTTGCACAGTTCGGAACCCTTGACAAAGTGACACTGATAGTCGTCGCCGTACTTGCAGCCAAGCAACATCACGCCGTCAACACCCTTGGACATGGCGTCGGCGACCCAGATGGCGTTGACCGAGCCGAGGCAGCGCACAGGCAGGAAACGAACATACGGGGACCAGGACTTGCCGCGCATGGCGGCCATGTCCAGAGCCGGGTAGGCGTCGTTCTCGCAAGCCAGGACGATGATGCGGGGACCGCCTTCCTCCAGGGTGTCGGGGACCTTCACTTCCTTGATGGCCTGGCCGATCTGGCTGATGCCGTAGTTGGAGAAGCTGATGACGCGCTCCGGACAAGCGCCCATGCAGGTGCCGCAGCGGCGGCAACGGGTCGGGTTGGGCAGCGGAGTGCCCTTCTCGTCGTCGTCCAACGCGCCGAAGGGGCATTCCTCGGTGCAGCGCTTGCACTGGGTGCAGCGGGTGAAGTTGAACTCCGGGAAGCTCAAATCGCCGGACCGGGGATGCACGGACACGCCGCGGTTGGCGGACTCGATGCACTGGATCGCCTTGAGGGCGGCACCGGCCGCGTCTTCGGCGGCGAGGCCCAGGCCCATGGGCTGGCGCACGCAACCGGCGGCGTAGACGCCCGTGCGGCGGGTCTCGTACGGGAAGCAGATGTAGTTCGAATCAGCGAATCCGTCGAACAGCTCGAGATCCGGGAAGGCCGGGCCCTGACGGTAGACGAAGTTCATGGTCGGGTCGGCCGCGGTGGTCGGGACGATGGCGGTGGGAACCACGACCATGTCGGCAACCAGCTCGACGTCCTGGCCGATCAGGGTATCCTTGGCCTTGACGATCACGGAAGAACCGGCCTCGGCGACACCGGTGACGGTGCCCTTGGTCAGCATGACGCCCGGGTCGTCCTGAGCGGCCTGGTAGTATTTCTCGTTGATGCCGGGAACCATCATGTGATCGTAGATCACGTAGGCCACGGCGTCGGGGGCGAGTTCACGCACGTAGTTGGCGTGCTTCAGGGCGACCAGGGAGGTCAACTCGGAAGAGTACGCCAAATGCTTGGCGGATTCCTTGTCCGCGTAGACGAAATCCTCACACGCGCCCTCATCGGTTTTCTCGTCGCAGGGCAGCTCTTCTTCGCAGGCCTCGCCACAGGGACCGTAGGTGATGCCCTTGGTCAGCAGGGAGGTGTCCACGATGAAGGCCACGGAGGACGGGGTCCGGCCGTCGGCGGTCTTGATGGCCCCCTTGGCGGCCATGGCCTCGAACTCTGCGGCGGTGACCACGTTCTTGATGGAACCGTAGCCGAGCGGAGCCAGGAACTTGCCCTTGCCGGGAACCCAACCGGTGGCCATGACGACCGCGCCGATCTCGTATTCCTTGCCGGCGATGGTGGCCTTGTACTGGGCGGGAGCTCCGGCCAGGGAATCCAGGGTGGCGCCGGTGATGACGGTGATCTTGTCGTTGCCCTCGACCTTGGCGATCAGGTCCTTGATGTGAATCTGCTGCTCGCGCTCGGAATAGGGCGCGCCCAGCGGGAAGGACTTGTACATGGTCGCGGCCTTGCCGCCGAGATTCTCGGTCTTCTCGACCAGAACCACCTTGTAGCCCAGGCTCGCGGCGTTGAGCGCCGCATTCAGGCCGGTGAAGCCGCCGCCGACGACCAGCACGGTCTTGAAAGCGTCGGGCAGTTCGGGAGTGGGAATCCGGCTGTTTATCAGCTTGATGATTCCCATGTTGCAGTAGTCCTTGGCGATGACTTCCATCTGGCCGGGGAACTGCGGATCTTCCTCATAGGACCAGACGCAGTGTTCGCGCAGGTTGACGCGCTCCACCTGAACGGTGTCGCCGAACTTGAACACGTCCCACTTGGCGCGGGGCGAACAGGCGCAGCAGACCACGCCGTCCAGTCCGTGTTCAGCGATGTCGGCCTCGATCATGGCCTTGCCCTCGGGGCTGCACAGCACCGGATTGGACTTGGCCGCGACAACGGCGGAGGAGTGTTTGCCGTTGGCGCAGAACTGAGCCAGTCCTTCGACATCGAGATTGGCCCCGATGTCGCAGCCTCCACAAATATATACTCCAAGCTTTTCAGCCATTGGTTACCTCCCTACCACGGTTTGAATCGCCTTCATCGCGGCAGCGGTGCCGGACTGGGCGGTCTTCATGACGTCGAGCGGCTGCTTGGCGCAACCGGCGGCGATGATGCCCTCGCCGTCGATGACGAAACCGTCAGCGTCGATGGATCCAGCCGGAGCGCGCAGTCCGGCGCAGCTGGGCTGCATACCGGTGGCGAGCACGACCATGTCGTACTTCTCGTCGGTTTTGATGCCGGTCAGCGCGTTTTCCACGGTGACGACGGGATTGCCGTCGCGGTCCTCGACGATGGCGGCCACCTTGCCCTTGACCAGGCTGAGCTTGTCGTCAGCCTCGGTGAGGGTCTTGAACTTGTCGTAACGGCCGGGAGTGCGCAGGTCGATGTAGTAGATCGTTGCGCTGGCGTCGGAACGTTCCCGAACGTAGCGGACATGCTTGAGGGAAGCCATGCAGCAGATGTACGAACAGTAGTTCAGATGATTCTGGTCACGGGAGCCGGCACACTGCACGAAGGCGATCTTCTGGGGCTCGGAGCCGTCGGAAGGCCGCTTGATCTTGCCGTTGGTCGGGCCGTTGGGAGCGCACATGCGCTCGAACTGCATGTTGGTGACCACGTTCTTCAGCTTGCCCCCGCCCAGGTTGGTCAGCTTGGTGACGTCGTAGGGCTTCCAGCCGGTGGCCACGACGATGGCGCCGACGGCCAGGTCGATGGTCTTGGGCGCGTCGTCGAGATCGACGGCGTCATACGGGCAGGCGTTCTTGATGGCGGCCAGCTCGGTCTCGGAGGCGTTCTCGGCGTCCACAACGTAGCGCATGGGGAACATGAAGGGATGGGTCTTGTACGCCAGGCCGCGGGTGCCGGTGCCGAAATCGAACTCCGAGCTGACCATGCTTTTGGTGGCCTTCTCACACTCGCCGCAGGCGGTACACTTTTCGTTCACGTAGCGGGGACGCTGCGTGATCTTCACGTCGTAGTTGCCGACCGAGCCGGAAACGGACGTGACGTCGGCCATGGTAATGACCCTGACGTTAGGGTTGTTTTTGATGCGCTGAAACTGAATCTCAAGACCGCAGGAAGGAGGGCACAGCTTGGGGAAATACTGATTCAGCTGCGCTACCCGTCCGCCCAGGTAGGGATTGGTTTCAACGATGTACACCTCGTAGCCGATTTCGGCGGCTTCGAGGGCGGCGGTGATTCCAGCGAACCCTCCGCCTACTACGAGAATACTATTATTCGACATTCTCTTAACTCCTCCCGAATAAAGTTAGGCTCAAGCCAAAAAATGGCCTAAACCCGGACCGGGAGCGGTTTTCCCGGCCCGGATTCAGACCATTTTAGCCCCGGATTCTTAAGAGAGCGCGGGTCCGGGGACCCGCGCTCTCGGGGTGATCATTACCTAAGCTTAGGCGTCGGGGATGATCTTGACGTAGGGCTTCTTGAAGACGGTGGTCACGCCAGTGGCGGGATCGTAAGTGGAGTTACAGAAGCACTTCCACTTGGAGTCGTCCAGGCCCATGAAGTCGCCGCGGTAGTAGAAGCCCGGGTAACGGGATTCCTCGCGGAACTCGATGTGCTGCATGTGCAGGCGGACGGTCCACAGGCGATGGAACTGCTCCCAGCAGCGCATCAGCTCGTGCAGGTCACGGGCGGCGAGCTTCTTGGAGTCTTCTTCCATCATGCCGAGCAGCCAGAAGCCGGTGTTCAGCAGAGCCCGGGAGGTCATGTACAGGGTGCCAACGCCTCCGCCGTATTCATCGGTGCACTTGATGAGGCGCATCATGAAGTTGTGCGGGGTGATGTAGGCCGGGTTCACGACGGGGTCGGTGGAACCGGTCTTGTTGGCTTCGTAGGTGTACCAGGGCTGGTAGATTTCCTTCGCCATGTCGGCGGGGGTTTCCTTCAGCGCGGGCTTGAAGTCCTTGTGGTCCACGCACCAGCGCACCAGCTGCTTACCGACGATGCGGCCTTCAGCGTGGGAACCGGAGGAGAACTTGTGGCCGGAGGCGCCAACGCCGTCAGCGCAGGTGAACAGGCCGTTGACGGAGGTCATACGGTTGTACACTTTGCCGTTGTCGGCCTTGATCTTGTAGGACTCGGGAACCCAAGCCTCGTCCGGACCGGAAACCCAGATGCCGCAGCAACCGGAGTGAGAGCCCAGGAGGTACGGCTCGGTGGGCATGATCTCGGAACCGCGATCCTCGGGAGCGCAGTTGGTGGCGGCCCACAGGTTGGCCTGGCCGACGCACATGTCGAGGAAGTCTTCCCAAGCCTCGGACTCGAGGTGCTTCCACTCGGGACCGGTCAGGTCGCCGTTGACGGTGTTCAGCAGGGCGGTCTTGGTGTCCATGAAGATCGGGCCGCGGCCTTCACGCATTTCACGGAGCATCATGTGGTTACGCAGGCAGGTGGGGATGATGTGACCCTTGGCGTAGCCGCGATCCTCGTAAGGCTTCAGCATGGCGCGGTTGGTCTCGCAGTAGTCCTCACCCTTGTAGTTGGTGGCTTTGGCCTTGAAGAGCAGGAACCAAGCGCCGACCGGGCCGTAACCGTCCTTGAAGCGGGCGGGGACGAAGCGGTTTTCCATCATGGTCATTTCAGCGCCGACCTGAGCACACATGGTGTAGGTGGAACCAGCGTTCCAAACCGGGTACCAGGCGCGGCCCATGCCCTCACCGGTGGAGCGGGGACGGTAGACGTTGACGGCGCCGCCGCAAGCCACGACAGCGGCGTTGCAGGTGTAGACGTAAACTTTGTTTTCACGGGTGGAGAAGCCGACGGCACCGGCGATGCGGTTGGGCTCGTTGGCGTCCAGGAGCATCTTGACGATGAAGACGCGCTCTACGTAGCGGTCCTCGCCCAGGGCGTTCTTCGCGGCCTCGGCGACGATGCACTTGTAGGACTCACCGTTGATCATGATCTGCCAGCGGCCGGAACGGACCGGAGCAGCGCCGTTACGGATGGCCAGGCCCTCGGCCTTGGCTTTGGCGCCGTCGAGGTTCTTGCCGTCTTTCTTGACCCAAACGGGGAGGCCCCATTCTTCAAACAGATGGACGGAGTCGTCGACGTGACGGCCCAGGTCGAAGATCAAGTCTTCGCGGACGATGCCCATGAGGTCGGTGCGGACCATGCGGACGTAATCGTCGACATCGTTGTCACCGCAGTAGGTGTTGATGGCGGACAGGCCCTGAGCGACGGCGCCGGAGCGTTCCAGAGCGGCCTTGTCGCAGAGCATGATCTTCAGGGAAGGATCAACCTTGTCGGCCCAGCGGACGGCTTCAAAAGCGGCACCGCAGCAACCCATGCCGCCGCCGACCAACAGGATATCAACGTGCTGTTCGATGATTTCCGGCTCGGCGAGAGCAACACCCTTGGAGGCTTCTTTGATAGGAAGCAGAGGCATAGTTTTTCTCCTAATATTTGAAGTGATTCAAGTAGTCTAAATTAGACAAGATCCCGCAAGCTGGAACTAGACCAGGTTGCCGTAATCTTCCATCTTCCACTCTTTCTTCAGGTCGGCGTCGGTGACGGAGGCCTGTTCCATGACGGCGGTCTTCGGATCGACCAGCGCGGTCTCGGTGAAGAGGAGCTCGGAGTCCAGATCGCCAGGCTCGGGCTTGCCGTCGAAGGGCTTGATGGAACCTTCAGCGGTGGTGCGGATGGGGAACTTGAAGCGCTTCACGCTGCCATTACGGAATTTGATGGTCCACATGATGTCTTCAGCGGAACGCATCGGGATGGAGGTACCACCCATAGGGGCGAAGTCGGCGTACGGACGGGCTTCAATGGCGCCCTGGGGGCAAATTTTCACGCAGGAGTAACATTCCCAGCAAGCGGACGGTTCCTGGTTGTAGGCCTTCATTTCGGCGGGATCCAGGATCATCAGATCGTTAGGGCAAATGTACATGCAAGCGGTCTTTTCGCCACCCTTGCAGCCGTCACATTTTTCCGGGTTAACAAAGGTCGGCATAACTTCTCCTCCTAAATAGGGTTTTATTATTCATGATAACCGACATCCTCTACCTAAACGAAAATCGACGCCCTTTTTAACCGGGCGGAATTTGGGATTAGCAAGACGCAACCCCCTTGTCAACGTGAAAGTGAATTTTTGAACAAGCGTATAATGTCAACCAAAGCTCGGGGTTTGGGCTGATCGCCGGGAAAGGCCCGTACTGCAAGCATTCACACGCGCCGTAGGCGCGAAGCGGGCCGCAAAAAAACGACTATTGAAACCCTTACCGTTTTTAGTTTAAACAAACAAAGAATTGCAAGCCTTTTTTAAATTTAAACGGTAATATTATGATGACATTTTAACTAGCTGAAATAACAGGGTAAAAATACGGCAAAAAAACCCATGTTTTCTAGACTTTTTCCCGAAAACGTCTATCCGATCATCCCGACCCCTGATTGTGAACAAATTGTTGCAGGACGGGCAGAAAAAACCGCTTGACACGACTTTCACAAACAGCCAATAAAGGCGGACCCTCTAAATGGGAACTACTCATGGTCTTGCAAGCGGCCAAGGCGGCACGCCATGAATGAAGGCTATGGAATCACTGACTAAAAACTTAGGAGGCTTAAATGTCTAACCTCGTAGCACCCCACGGTGGAAAAGGTCTCGTTTGCTGTCTGCTCGAAGGCGCAGAGCTCGAAGCTGAAATTAAAAAAGCCGAAGGCCTGAAGACCCTCGATATTTCCGATCGCGCCAAGGGCGACCTCATCATGATGGGCATCGGCGGCTTCTCTCCGCTGAACGGCTTCATGAAGAAGGCTGATTGGGCCGGCGTCTGCGAAAAGTTCCTGATGGCCGATGGCACCTTCTGGCCCATCCCCATCACTCTCGACACCAATGACGAAGACGTCAAAGTCGGTGACGAAGTGGCCTTGAAGGCCAAGGACGGCGTCGTCTACGCGACCATGAAAGTCGAAGAAAAGTACGAGATGACCGAAGCCGACAAGAAGTGGGAATGCGAGCTGGTCTACAAGGGCCACGGCGAAGATTCCGCTGACGACAAGTTCTGGGAAGTCGCCATGGAAGACCACCCCGGCGTCCAGATGGTCATGGCTCAGGGCAAGTACAACCTGGCCGGCCCGGTCAAGGTCCTGTCCGAGGGCGACTACGCCAAGCGTTACCCGGGCGTATACCAGACCCCGAAGCAGATCCGCGCCGAGATGGAAAAACGCGGCTGGTCCAAGGTTGCCGCCCTGCAGCTCCGCAACCCCATGCACCGCTCCCACGAGTTCCTGGCCAAGATCGCCGTTGAAGTTTGCGACGGCGTGGTCATCCACTCCCTCATCGGCAACCTGAAGCCGGGCGACATCCCGGGTGAAGTCCGCATCAAGTGCATCCAGACCCTGATCGACAACTACTTCGTGCCTGAGAACGTCATCAACGCCGGTTACCCGCTCGACATGCGTTACGCCGGTCCGCGTGAAGGCCTCATGCACGCCACCTTCCGTCAGAACTACGGCATCAACAACATGCTCATCGGCCGCGACCACGCGGGCGTCGGCGACTTCTACGGCCTGTTCGAGGCCCAGGAGATCTTCAAGAGAATCCCCTACGCCACCGAAGCCTGCCCCGAGCCCGGCAAGGCCCTGCTTTGCCAGCCGATGAACATCGACTGGACCTTCTACTGCTACAAGTGCGACGGCATGGCCTCCATGCGCACCTGCCCGCACACCAAGGAAGATCGCGTCATCCTGTCCGGCACCAAGCTCCGCAAGGCCCTGTCCGAAGGCGCCGAGGTTCCGGATCACTTTGGCCGTGACGAAGTCCTGGTCATCCTCCGCGACTACTACGAGAACCTCACCGAAAAGGTCGAGGTCAAGATGCAGAAGGCCGCTTCCGGTCAGGACATGAAGTAAACAGATACATAAGCGGGCCGGTTCTGCCGGCCGTTCAGGGGGGGTCGGTTTCCGCCGGCCCCCCTCTTTTTCTGCCGCAGCTGCGGGACGTCCCCGCCGAACCTTGAAACCACACCCGGGAATTCACCGTGAAAAATCTCTTTCTGACCATTTTCCTTTTGTTGCCGTCCTGGGCCGCTGCCGGGGAAGACCCCGGACAGGAAATACCCCGCATCTGCATGGATGCCGAAATACTGTCGGAAACGCCGGGAAACGACCCGGCCAGGGTTCTCGAATTGTACGGGCAATGCCTGGATGAACAACTTCCCGGCTAAATCCGGGCATCGGTGTTCTACAACATGGGCGTCATCCATCAGGACATGCGCAACTGGACCCGCGCCCTCCAGGATTACGAAGCCGCCACGCGGCTCGATCCCGGCGACTTCCAGTCATACAGCAACATGGCCTGGATTCTGGCGACCTCGCCGGACCCGGCCGTGCTCGACGGCGCGCAGGCGCTCCGCCTGTCCCGAAAAGCCTGCGCCATCTCGGCCAATCTGGGCACACAGGACACCCACGCGGCCGCCCTCGCCCGGACCGGCCGGTTCGACAAGGCCGCCGCTCTCCAGGCGGAACTGATACGCCGCGCTCGCCAGTTGGAAGGATTCCCGAAGGAACTGCTGAATGAGATGGAAAACCGGCTGAAGCTCTACGCCTCGGGTTCGCCCTACACGGAATCCGCGTCCACGACCGCATACTAACGCCAAGCGTCGCGCCGAAACGACCTTCCTTGTCCAGGCCTCGCCTGTTTCGGACGCAAAAAAGGACCGCCCCCAGGGGCGGTCCTTGCGCTTGGCCGAGTCGGACGGGACGGCTACTGCTTCAGATGCCAGACGCCCTTGTCGTCGCGCCAAGCCTTGGCCATGATGGTGTCGCCATCCTTTTCGTCCTTGATGTACACATCGCGATAGACCTTTTCCTCCGATACATAGGGCGGGCTGGGGGTGGCCGAATAGCTCGCTCCGGTGTCGGGGTTGGTCCAGGTGTGCGCCTGATCCGACCGGCCGGTTTCCAGGGTTTGCTGGACCTGGGCCTCGTCGTGCTTGTCCCATTCGTTGCCGACGATGTAGCCGATCAGGGTACCTACGCCCGCGCCCACGGCCGCTCCGAGGAGCTTGTCCTTGAACGTCAGCGCGCCGATGGTCGCGCCCGCCAAGCCGCCGACGGTCGCGCCTTGCTGAGCCTTGGTGGCGCAGCCGTATCCGGCAGCCATAAAGCAGGCCAACAGCGCGGCTATCAAAACTTTCTTCATGGCATCAACCTCCAGAAAATTACGGTGTTTTGCATTTTCAATCCGGTCCAGGGCCGAAATAGAGAACCGCCTTATATAATGTGCCCGTTGCGACGCGTCATGTCCAGCACGGATGCGAGGCCGCCCTTTCGGGGCGGACGGCGCGCCGGGCCTTGCAAATCGCCCGTTTTCAGGCTAGAGAAGCCTTTCCCTTTCAGAGGGAACCATATTACAAATAAGGAAGACGGAAAGACGATGATCAAGATCCGCAAAGATGACGGTCCCTTCGAGGGCCGCCCCCGCAAGGACGCCGAGCAAGGCTCCTCCAACGAATCCCCCCGCAAAGAAATGAACAGGCCGCGACGCGACGAACGACGCGGACCGCGCAAGTTCAACAAGCGCAACGACCGCGACTTCTTCGGCCGCAGGCCCGAAGCGCCCGTTCAGGACGAAGACGGTCCGTCCAAGTCCGACGAGGTCACCGGCCGCCGCTACAACGACATTTCCGACATCGACGAGCAGATTCTGAACCTGCTGGAAAAGCGCGCCTACCTCATCCGCAAGGAAGGGGCGTGGCGCAAGTCCCGCCAGAAGTCCCTGGTCGATCCCAAGCTGGAGAAGCTGCTGCGCGGCTCCTTCGACAGGGCGGCAGGCCGCCTCGGCCTCGACGCCAAGCTGTCCAAGCAGCTTTTCACCCTGCTCAACCAGTTCTCCCTGGCCGACGCGCGCAAGAAGTTCGAAGGCGAAGGCTACAAGCTCGCCCCGCGCGTTGAGCCCATCTCGGCGGGCATCACCGGCCCCCGCTCCTTCCGCTTCACCCGCATGATGCTGGCCATGGCCGCGAGCGCAGGAGCGTCCGTCACCCTGGCCCCGGTGACCATGAACGCCCCGAACAAGGACCTGGCCAAGGCCCTCAAGCAGGTCGGCGCGCCCATCCACTGGGACGACGACTTCATCCGCAACGATGGCGGCGGGTCCCTCCAGTTCGAAGGCAGCATGGCCTTTGTGGGCGAGGACAAGTTCAACTTCTACATGCTGCTCTGCCTGGCCCTGGGCCACGCGGGCCGATGCAAGTTCACGGGCAAGCCCTCCCTCCAGCTCCTGGACGCCTCGTCGCTGAACAAGGTGCTTCCGTCCCTGGGCGCACGGGTCGTCCCCATGAACCCGAACAATCCCGGCCTGCCTATCCGCCTGGAATGCGGCGGAGCCATGGACGAGGAAGTGACCCTGCCCGGCTTCATTGATCCGGATTTCGCGGCCGCCCTGACCCTGGCCGCATGGTCCTATCCCGGCGGGCTGACCATCAAGGGGCTCACCTCCGAAGCCCGCGACCGCGTGGCCGAAGCCGTGTCCGTGCTCGACGCCTGCGGCATCAAGGCCAAGCTCGGCAAGGATTCCGTGACCGTGTCCGACGGCGCCCCGTCCATCGAGCCCAGGCCGCGACTGCCCCTTTCCGTGCCCCTGAACGCCATGCTCCTGGCCCTGCCCCTGCTGTGCGGCGGCCAGATCAATGTTGAAGGCGCATGGCCCGTCGGCGAACAGGCCGACCGCGTGCTGGAGCAGCTCAAGGCGCTCGGCCTGCGCATCGACAAGGCCACCGAGAACGTGGTCGCCACCATGGAAGGCGAACTGCCCGAGGCAGCGGCCATCACCCTCGGCGCATCCCCCGATTTCATGCCCATGGCCCTCGCCCTGGCGCTCAAGGCGGGCGACGCCCGTCTGTCCGGCGCGGACAACGACGTGGCCATCGAGCTTCTGGACCGCATGGGCGCGAGCTACGAAATCGACGGCGACGTCATCGAGCTCAAACCCGGCAAGCCGCAGTGGGACGGCACCTGGTTCAGCCCCGACCCGATCTGGTCCATGGGCTGCGCCCTGGCCGCCTTCGCGGTGCCCGGCATCGTCCTCGAAAACCATGGCGAGGTGACGGCCACCTGGCCCGAGTTCTGGAACTTCTACAACTCCCTGCCCACGGGCAAGATGAAACCCAAACCGGAACGCGAGAAGAAGGATGAAACAAAAAGAAGAATCAAAATCCGGTAACAATCGGCTCAGCGATGACGTCAACGTCCTTGAGGCGGAGGTGGCGGAACTGAACCTGGACCTGGAAAAGACCAAGCAGGCCATACGGCGGCTTCGCGAAGAGGAAGATCCGGCCAACGGCGTGTATCGCCACGAGGAAATCTTCCGGATGCAGCAGGACAAGCTGCGCATCGACGTCGAAATCCAGTTCCGCACCAACAAGATAAACAGGATCAAGCTCGGCATCGAGGAGCTGGAGCCTTCGGAAGGCGTCAGGAACGGCTTCCTTTTCTGAGCCCCGCTTCATTGTACGACAAGGACCACCCCGTCCGGGGCGCGGCCTGGAGGATATTACCCGGAACGACCGCACCCGGACGGCATCGAGAGAGACCCCCGTATTCCAGGAGAAAGAGCATGGGCAAAAACATCACCCGCAAGATCATCGAGAAGCACCTCGTTTCCGGCAACATGGTTCCCGGCGAGGAGGTGGGCCTGCGCATTGACCAGACCCTGACCCAGGACGCGACCGGCACCATGGCCTGGCTTCAGTATGAAGCGATCGGCATCGGCCGGGTCCGCACCGACCTGTCCGTGAGCTACGTGGACCACAACACCCTTCAGATGGGCTTCCGCAACCCCGACGACCATCGCTTCCTGCGCACCGTGGCCGCCAAGTCCGGGGCGGTATTCTCACCCGCCGGAACCGGCATCTGCCACCAGTTGCACCTGGAAAACTTCGCCAAGCCCGGCGCGACCCTCATCGGCTCCGACTCCCACACCCCCACGGCGGGCGGCATCGGGGCCATGGCCATGGGCGCGGGCGGACTCTCCGTGGCGCTGGGCATGGCGGGCGAACCGTACTTCATTCCCATGCCCAAGGTCGTCAAGGTGAAACTGACCGGCGAGCTGACCGGATGGGCCCAGGGCAAGGACGTCATTCTTGAGCTGCTCCGCCGACTGACCGTCAAGGGCGGCGTGGGCAAGGTCTTCGAATACGCCGGTCCCGGCGTGGCCTCCCTGTCCGTGCCCGACCGCGCGACCATCACCAACATGGGCGCGGAGCTGGGCGCGACCACGTCCATCTTCCCCTCCGACGAAACCACCCGCGATTTCCTGGCCAAGATGGGCCGCGCCGAAGACTGGATCGAACTCGTGGCCGACCCGGACGCCGAATACGACGAAATCGTCGAGATCAACCTGTCCGAACTGGAGCCCATGGTGGCCCAGCCGCACATGCCGGACCAGGTGTGCAAGGTCAAGGAACTGGCGGGCAAGAAAATCGACCAGGTGGCCATCGGCTCCTGCACCAACTCGTCCTACTCCGATCTCAAGAATACCGCCCAGATACTGTCCGGCAAAATGACCCCGCCCGAGACCGACCTGCTCATCTCCCCCGGTTCCAAGCAGGTCATGAAGATGCTTGCGCGCGAAGGCCTCATCGAGCCTCTGCTCGATGCGGGGGCGCGTCTGCTCGAATGTTCCTGCGGCCCGTGCATCGGCATGGGCGGCTCCCCGGTGTCGGCGGGCGTATCCGTGCGCACCTTCAACCGCAATTTCGAAGGCCGCTCCGGCACGCAGGACGGCCAGATATTCCTGGTCTCGGCCCAGACCGCGGCGCGCCTCGCCCTGGACGGCGAATTCACCGACCCGGCCACCTGGGGCCCGGCTCCCGAGCGCGTGGCCCTGCCCGATGACGTCCCGTCCATCCGCGGCCTGTTCGTCTTCCCGCCCGAGAGCGGCGAACCCGTCGAAGTCCTGCGCGGCCCCAACATCGTGGCCCTGGAGGATTTCGACAAGCTGCCCGGCTCCATCGAGGCCAAGGTCCTGCTCAAGGTCGGCGACAACATCACCACTGACCACATCCTGCCCGCAGGCGCGCAGATCACCGCGCTGCGTTCCAACATTCCGGCCATCAGCCAGTATATCTTCTCCCGCGTGGACGAAGGATTCGTGGGCCGCATGAAGGAGCACGGCAAGGGCATCATCCTGGGCGGCGAGAACTACGGACAGGGCTCCAGCCGCGAACATGCGGCCCTGGGCCCGCGCCACCTGGGCGTCAAGGCCGTGGTGGTCAAATCCCTGGCCCGCATCCATCGCGCCAACCTCATCAACTTCGGCATCCTTCCCCTGCTCCTGGTCGACCCCGCGGACTACGACCGCATGGACGAAGGAACCGACCTGACCATCCCGGCCTCGGAGATCACCCCCGGCGGCATCGTGAACATGGTCGCCGGTTCGGGCGCAACCGTTGCGGTCACAAATGATTTGACCGAAAAGGAACTACAGATTATCCAGGCAGGTGGTCTCCTGAACGCCGTTCGGGAAGGCAAGTCCTAAGACAGGCACGACGGTGTCTCCCCGCTTCGGGGAGGCACCCCGTTCATCATAGCTATCGGAGCAGAAATGTTAGAAATAATGCGCGAGAACGCGTCCGGCTGGATCGTCAAGATACTCTTCGCCATCATCATCATCGTCTTCGTCTTCGCCTTCGGCATGTCCGGGCTGGACAACTCGGGCGACCCGACCGTGGCCACGGTCAACGGGCAAACCATCTCCAGGGCGGAATACGAGGAGATGTTCATGCGCGCATCGGAAAACCTCCGCCGCTCAAACCCCGATCTGCCCGCCGGGCAGCTTCGGTCGCCCGAATTCAAGCAGATGGTCCTGGGCGAGCTGATCAGCCAGAAGCTGCTCCTCGGCGAGGCCGAAAAGCTCGGCATCCGCGCTTCCGACAAGGAAGTGGCCGCAGGCATCGCGGCCGTGCCCGCCTTCAAGGATGAAAAAGGCGCCTTCAGCAACGACCGCTACCAGGCCGCCCTCCGGGAAATCCGCATGACCCCGGCCGAGTTCGAAAAGAGCTACCGCCGCGATCTGACCATGCAGAAAGTCAAGGACGCCGTGGCCGCCTCGGCCGACGTGTCCGAGGCCCAGGCCCGCCAGCTCTTCGATTGGATCGCCGAGCAGGTGCGCATAGACTACATCGAAATCCTGCCCGTCGACTTCCGCAACCAGGCGGATGTCAGCGCGGCCGAGGTGAAGTCCTACTACGACGAGAACCAGGATCGTTTCAGAATCCCGGCTCAGACCTCCCTGCGGACCATCACCTTCACCCCGGAGAACCTGGCCAGGTTCCAGACCGTCTCCGACGATGAAATCAAGGCCTACTTCGAAGCCAACAAGGACTCCATGCAGGAGCCCGAACAGATTCACGCCCGCCACATCCTGGTCGCGGTTAAGAGCTCCGACTCCGACGCCGACAAGGAAAAGGCCAAGGCCCGCATCGACAAAATCTACGAAGAAGCCAAGGCCGGCGCGGACTTCGCCCAGCTCGCCAAGGACAACTCCGACGGCCCCAGCGCCTCCAACGGCGGCGACCTGGGCTGGTTCGGCAAAGGCTCCATGGTGCCCGACTTCGAGGAAGCGGCCTTCGCCCTGGACAAGGGCGGCGTCTCCAAGCCGGTCCAGACCCGCTTCGGCTGGCACGTCATCAAGGTCGAGGACAAGAAGGAAGGGACCACCAAGACCCTTGAAGAGGCCACGGACGAAATCAAGACCCGTCTGGCCCAGGAAAAGGGCTCCGACAAGGTCAACGAAATGCTCGACCAGGCCACCGACCGCCTTGTCTCCGGCATGAAGCTGGACGACATCGCCGCCGAGCTCGGCATCGAGGCCGTCGCCACCGATCCCATGCCCGCCCAGTTCCTGGCCCAGACCTTCGGCATGTCCGCCGACGCGGCCAAGGCCGTGACGGACCTCGCCCCGGGCGACACATACAAAAGCCCCGTGTCCATCAACGGCGGCTACATACTCGTGGAAAAAATCGAGGACATCCCGTCTTCGGTCATGGCCCTCGACCTGGTCCGCCCGACCATCGTCGATACGCTCAAGAGCCGCAAAGGCGCTGAACTGGCCGAGAAAGAGGCCGAGAAGATTCTTGCCGAGCTGACCGGGCCCAACGCCAAGGCCGCCGCCGAGAAATACGCTTCCCGCATCAAGACCGGCAAGCCGTTCAACCGCCAGGGCAACACCGAGCTCGGCCAGAACGAACCGCTGGCCCAGGCCGCTTTCGCAGCCAAGGACAACAACTGGCTCAAACTCGTCTACACCATGCCCGACGGCGGCGCCGTCGTAGCCCGCCTCAACGAGCGCATCCCGTCCCCTGACGCGACCTGGAAGGAACAGAAGCAATTCTGGATTGACCAGGCGAGCCAGAACTACCGAAACGAAACCCTTGCCGCATTCATGGACGACCTCAGCAAGAACGCCAAGGTCGACATAGCCAGGCCCGACATCCTGAAATAGCAAGGCGTCACGATTACCGACCCGAAAAAGGGCTGCTCGCATTGAGCAGCCCTTTTTTTCGAACTATCCCTTAGTTCTTTGAAGAGAAAAATCAGGTGTTGAAAGCCGCTTCGCGGCAATAATCAGATGATTTCGCCTCCGGCGGGCAAGGGCTCGCACCCTTGCATCCCATGTATGCGCCTTCGGCGCGGGCTTTTTTCCCGCATGGACGATTGTTCGGGACTGAAGAAGGCAGGGCCCGCCCTGCAACCCGCCGGGGCGCTGCCCCGGACCCCGCCAGAGAACCCTTTGAAAAGGGTTCTCTGGACTCTCCCAAACTTTTTGGCGCCGCTTCGCGGGGGGCG
This sequence comes from Desulfovibrio sp. Fe33, assembly GCF_028532725.1. NCBI lineage: Bacteria > Pseudomonadati > Thermodesulfobacteriota > Desulfovibrionia > Desulfovibrionales > Desulfovibrionaceae > Desulfovibrio > Desulfovibrio sp. Fe33. Next base: position 91,527 of record NZ_JAQKGU010000013.1, on the reverse strand, counting down.
GACGACCGCGAAGATTTTGCCTGAATTTGGTTAAATGGGATTGCTACTCCGGTGTAGGTAAAACGATACCCCACACAATTCCGCGTGGATTTCCCTCTTCAAAATATCCCCTGTGAATCGGGCGGGGAAAACGGCGGAAAACAGTGCGCGAAGAGACGCATTATCCGGTCCGTTTTCCCCGCCCGATTCGCACCATGGCATGGCCGGAAGCATTCCGCCGCCGCCCCCCGAGCGCAGCGAGGGCGATGGGGGTGCAGGGGGCTTTGCTCCCTGCCGGGTCTAGGGCAGCGCCCTAGTCTCTCCGAAGGAGACCGCCGGTAGGCCCGCCGGAGGCATTCCATCCGCCGCCGCCTTCGCAGTCACCACAGCCTAGTCCGGCATTTTCAGCACGGCATAGAAGCCGTTGGATTGGTGCCCGTGCATGGTCTCGTATACGACCTCTTCGAAAACCAGAGTCCGGAATCCCGAGAAGAGCGCTTCCATGTGGTCCCGGTCGTGATGTCGGAGGGTGCCGCCGTCTTCCACGTCGAAGATGCCGTAGATGCCGTATTTTTCCTGGCCGATCTGATAGCGGTCGAGGTTGCGGCGGTCACGGTTGAGCAGGAAATCGTTGACGTACAGCACGCCTCCGGGTTTGAGCACCCGCTTCAGCTCGAGAAGGGCCCTGGCCTGGACGCCGGTGTCCGGCATACAGGTGAAGACCGCGAGCATGACGGCGGCGTCGAAGCTGTCGTCCCCGTAGGGCAGAGGGCCGCCGGGATAGGCGGTAAGATCAAGCTCCGGATGTTCCTCCAGGCCGCGTCGGACAAGGGGCTCGGAAAAATCGATCCCGGCGAGGTCCGCGTAACCTGCGGTGGCCAGCTCGGCCATGATCCGGCCGTAACCGCAGCCGAAATCCAGAATGCGCGCGTTCCTGTCGGGAACATGCTCGGCAAACACGTCGAATTGAAACGGAGTGGTGAAGTTCTTGGCCGAGCATTTGTCGGTCCAATAGCGTCTAGGGTCCGGGATGGGAAAGCTCCTTGCTAAAGAGTCATGCGAACGGTGTAGAGATTGCGTCCGCGCTGGACGCGCATCAGGACCGTCTTCTGCATTCGATTCCGCAGGAAGGCGTTGAGCAGGTCAACGCCCGTGGCCAGGCTGCGATTGCCGATCTGATGGATGATGTCGCCCTGCTTGAGACCGAGCCTGGCGGCGGCGGAACCGGGAACCACGCCGGTCACTTCCGCGCCCGGACTTTTGGACCTGTCGACCAGGCCGAAGCCCCAACGGTTGCGCACGAGATCCAATGCCATTGTCTTGTCCAGAACCTGAGGCCTGAGATTCAGGCGGCTCCGCTTTCCGTCGCGCAGGACATCCAGGGCAACGGATTCGGATTTGGTAACGTTGGCCAGCCGGTTCAGGTAGTCGCTCTTGTTGGCGACGGTCCGGCCGTTGAAGCCGAGAACCACATCGCCGGGCTTTATGGACGCGCCCGCCGCCGGAGTGCCGGGATGCACCTCGGTGACGAGCATCCCGTTGAGATTTTCGAGGTCGAAATACCGGGCGACAGCCTGGTCGACGTCCTGGCCGAACAGGCCGAGCCAGATGGGCGACACGTGGCCGGAGTCGAGCAGTTCGGCTATGACGTGCTTGGCCTTGTTGATGGGAATGGCGAAGCCGATGCCCTCGGCCCGGGCCTGGATGGCCGTGTTGATGCCGATGAGCTCGCCGTTGATGTTCAGGAGCGGCCCGCCGGAGTTGCCGGGGTTGATGGCGGCGTCTGTCTGGATAAAGCTGCCGAAGGCTCCGCTGTTGGTCTTCATGGGCCGGTTCAGGGCCGAGACAACGCCCGTGGTCACGGTGTTGGAATAGCCGAACGGGTTGCCGATGGCGATAACGGTCTCGCCGATGAAAATGCCGTCCGAATCCCCCATGGAGACCTGGGGAAGCCCTCCGCCGTCTTCGAGCTTGAGCACGGCCAGATCGAAGTCGGAATCCGAACCGACCAGATCGGCCTTGAATTCGCGGCCGTCCATGAGACGAACGGCAATCTCGCCGCCCGAGGCCACGACGTGCGCGTTGGTCAGGACCAGTCCTTTTTCGCCGTCGATGATGACGCCCGAGCCGAGGCTCCTGGACTGGCGCGGCTGCCGACCGTAGTACTCGTTGAAAAATTGGTCGAAAAAGGGATCGCCGAAGGGCGAGCCGCCTCCGCCCCGCGCGACCGAGGTGACGGTGATGTTGACCACCGAGGGACTGACGGCCTGAACCGCGCGGACCACCGGAGTCCGGCGGTCTGCGGAAAGGGCCGGAGTGGACGCGAAAACGAGCAGAAGCAGGGAAAGGAGGAAGACAGCGCGTTTCATGCTACCTGCCCTGGGACATGGCCCGGAGACGCGCGATGCGGTCCTCGATGGGAGGATGAGTGGCGAACAGGGACGCCGCCCTGCGGCCGCTGAACGGGTTGACGATGAACAGGTTCTCCGTGACGGGATTGCCCTGGAGCGGCACCTGCCTGGAAGCAGCGTCGAGCTTGGCCAGCGCGTCGGCCAGATCGTTCGGGTTGGAGAGCTTAGCGCCCGTGGAGTCCGCCAGGTATTCGCGGGACCGGGAAATGGCCATCTGGATCAGGGTGGCCGCGATGGGCGCGAGGAAAGCCATGACCAGGGCGGCCAGCGGATTGCTCCCCTCCTCGTCGCGGGAACCGCCGCCGAAAATGGCCGTCCACTGAAGGATGTTGGCGATGAACACGATGGCCCCGGCCAGGACGGCGGCTATGGTCTGAATGAGGATGTCGCGGTTGACGATGTGGCCGAGTTCGTGGGCCAGCACGCCCTTGAGTTCGTCGGGATCGAGAATATTGACGATGCCCCGGGTCACGGCGACCACGGCGTTCTGCGGGTTGCGGCCCGTGGCGAAGGCGTTGGGCGCATCCTGGGGGACGAGCACTATGCGGGGTTTGGGAATGCCCGCCGCCCGGGCCATTTCCTCAACAACCCGGTGGATGTGCGGGGCGTCGCCGGGCGACAGGGGCTGCGCCTTGTACATGCGCAGGACGATCTTGTCAGAATACCAATAGCTTCCCACGTTCATGAGCATGGCGAAGCCGAACGCCAGGAACAGGCCCGCACGGCCGCCCATAGCCCCTCCCAGGGCCATCAGCAGGCCGGTCAGCAGGCTCAAAAGCAGCAGGGTTTTTATCTGGCTGGTCATAATGATTCAATCCTCCGGCATAGATCATGGTTGCGAAGATCAATAGATAGGAATTCGGATACAAAGGTCAAGCCCTTGCACATCCTCGCGCGAACAGGGTCGCCCATGGGTTGGTTTATTGTTATGGTACTGAGAAAAAACGCAGATACAGTTTGCCCACCCGAAAAAATCGTTATACTACGATAGGGCAATGGCCCACAGAAGAATCCGCGAGGTCGATTCCATGAAAGCATGTAAATCCGAGGGCGGCACGCCCAAAACCACTGAAATTTCCACCGTCGGCGTCGCCAAGATAGCCAACCCGATCAAATTTGGCCGCTTCGTCGACGAGGACAACGCCGTGCTGGTGAACATCACCCGCCGGACCGTGGAGGGGTCCCCCAAAAGCCGCAAAAAGCCCGAGCACATCTATTTCGAGCCCGCCGGTCCCAGGGACAAGATATACTACGACCCCAGCAAGACCAAATGCGCGGTCGTCACCTGCGGCGGGTTGTGCCCCGGCCTGAACGACGTCATCCGGGCCATCGTCATGGCCGCCCACCACGAATACAAGGTCCCGTCCGTGCTCGGCATCCAATACGGCCTCGCCGGGTTCGTGCCCGAGCAGGGATACGACGTCATCGACCTGACCCCTGAATTCGTCTCGCGCATCCACGAATTCGGCGGCACGGTGCTGGGCTCTTCGCGCGGGCCCCAGGACCCCGAGGTCATCGTTGACGCGCTTGAGCGCATGAATGTCTCCATCCTGTTCATGGTCGGCGGCGACGGGACCATGCGCGCGGCCTCCAAGGTGGTGGCCGAGATCGAGAAGCGCGGGCTGTCCATCTCCGTTGTCGGCCTGCCGAAGACCATCGACAACGACATCAACTACGTTTCGCCGTCCTTCGGCTTCGACACCTCGGTGGAAACCGCCGCCATGGCCATAAAGGGGGCGCACGTGGAGGCCACGGGCGCGCCGTGGGGCATCGGACTGGTCAAGGTCATGGGCCGCAGCGCCGGATTCATCGCGGCCCAAAGCGCCCTGTCCTGCCAGGAGGTCAACTTCTGCCTCATCCCCGAAGACCCCTTCGACATCCACGGCGAAAACGGTTTTCTCGCCGCCCTGGACGAACGCATGAAATCGCGCGGCAACGCGGTCATCGTGGTGGCCGAGGGCGCGGGCCAGGACCTGCTCGAAGACACCGGCAAGGCTGACGCCTCGGGCAATGTCCAGTTGAGCGACATCGCCTCGCTGCTCAAAAAGGAAATACACGAACATTTCGCGAAACAGGGCATCGAGACAACGCTCAAGTACATCGACCCGAGCTACATCATCCGGTCGGTCCCGGCCAACGCCAACGACCGCATCTACTGCTCGTTCCTGGGCATCCACGCCGTCCATGCGGGCATGTCCGGCCGCACGGGCCTGGTCATCTCCCGCTGGAACGGACGATACGTGCATATTCCCATGAGCCTGGTCACCAAGGGGAAAAAGAGCATCAACACCTGTTCGAACTACTGGCGCGCCGTGCTCGAATCCACGGGACAGCCCGTATCCATGAAGAACGATTAATGTGAACAATAATTATTCTTGATTTGTAAGCTTGACGGTTGTATGCATCTTTGAAAGTTGATAATTATCGGTTCGAGGTATGAAATGGCAATATCCACAAGGGGGTTTGTATGGATGTGCTGATGCTTTCACGGTTGCAATTTGCCGCAGCCACCATGTTTCACTTCATTTTCGTGCCGCTGACGCTGGGACTGTCCGTCCTCATCGCGTGCATGGAAACGGCCTATGTGCGCACCGGCAACGAGACGTACAGGAAAATGGCCAAATTCTGGGGAAAACTCTTCCTGGTGAACTTCGCATTGGGCGTGGTCACAGGCATCACCCTGGAATTCCAGTTCGGCACCAACTGGTCCCGATACTCCGCCTACGTGGGCGACATCTTCGGCTCGCTGCTGGCCATCGAGGCCACCGCCGCGTTCTTCCTTGAGTCCACCTTTATCGGCGTTTGGCACTTCGGCTGGGAAAAGCTCTCGCCCAAGGCCCACGCCACCGTCGCCTGGCTCGTGGCGGGCGCGTCCAACCTTTCGGCCATCTGGATTCTCATCGCCAACGGCTTCATGCAGAATCCCGTGGGCTACACCCTGCGCAACGGCAGGGCCGAGCTGACCGACTTCTTCGCGGTCATCACCAACAAGTACGCGTGGCTCGAATTCTTCCACGTGATCCCGGCCTCCCTGCTCCTGGCCGGATTCTTCATCGTCGGCATCTCCGCATGGCACCTGCTGCGCAAGAGCCACACCGACTTCTTCCAGAAATCCTTCAACCTGGGCATCAGCGTGGCCCTGGTATTCGGCCTGTTCACCGCGGCCGAAGGCCACATCCACGGCAACAACCTGTCCGACACGCAGCCCGCCAAGCTGGCCGCCATGGAATCCCATTGGGAAACCCAGCGGCAGGCTCCCATGTATCTCCTGATTATTCCGGGCGAGGACGGCAACGTGCTCCAGGCCCTGCCCCTGCCCGGCGTGCTGAGTTTCCTGGCCTACAACGACTTCAACGCCGAAGTGACGGGACTGAACGACATTCCCAAGGAAGACCGGCCCCCCGTGGCCCTGACCTTCCTCTCCTTCCGGCTGATGGTCGGCCTGGGCACCCTGTTCATCATGGTGGCCGCCTTCGGCTTCCTGATGCGCAACCGGCTGGACAAGTTCCCGCTCTTCCTCAAGGCCCTGCCCTTCTGCATCCCGCTGCCCTACATCGCGATTTGGGCCGGTTGGACCCTCACCGAGGTGGGCCGGCAGCCGTGGATCGTCTACGGGCTCATGCGCACTTCGGACGCGGTCTCGCCGGTGGGAGCCGCCGAGGTCGGGTTCACCCTCGTGCTCATGACCCTGCTCTACGCCCTGCTTGGCGCGGTCGGCATCTGGCTGATGGTCAAGCTGGCCAAGAAGGGTCCCGAGGACCACACGCCCATCCAGGTCTAACTTCAGCGAATAAAGGAGAAAATCTATGGAAACTTTGATGGAAACCGGTTCGCTGCACTACTACCTGGCGATGATTTGGTTCATCCTCTGGGGCGTGCTCTGGGCCGTCTACTTCATCCTCGACGGCTTCGACCTGGGCGTCGGCACCCTCATGCCCTTCCTCGCCCGGACCGAAACCGAAAAACGGGCCATCCTCAACTCCACCGGCCCCTTCTGGGACGGCAACGAGGTCTGGCTCATCGCGGCCGGCGGCGTGACCTTCGCCGCCTTCCCCTACGCCTACGCGCAGATGTTCAGCGGCCTGTACATGGCGCTGATGCTGCTCCTGTTCACCCTGATCGTGCGCGGCGTGTCCTTCGAGTTCCGCTCCAAGGTGGAAAGCCCCGCCTGGAAAAAGATCTGGGACACCGCCCACTCCCTTTGCTCCTTCCTGCCTGCCCTGCTGCTGGGCGTGGCCTTCGGAAACATCTTCCAGGGCATCCCGCTTGACGAAACCGGGTTCTCCCAGGCCGGACTGTTCGGCCTGCTCAACCCCTACGGCATCGCGGGCGGCGTCCTGTTCGTGACCATGTTCATGATGCACGGCGCGCTGTGGCTGTGCATCCGCACCACCGGCGAGCTCAAGCAGCGCGCCGAGTCCATGGCCACCAAACTGTGGCCCGGCGTGGTGGTCCTGACGGTCCTGTTCCTGGCCTACACCGCCGTGTCCACGCAGTTGTTCAGCAACTACATGGTCTACCCGGTCCTCTTCGTCATCCTGCTGCTGCCCGTGGCCGGACTGGTGCTCATGCGCACCTACCTCGGCGCAGGCCGGTACTGGATGGCCTGGGCCTCCAGTTGCCTCTACATCGGCGGCACGGCCCTGTTCGGCGTGATCGGCATCTTCCCGGCCATCATCCCGTCCAATCCCAACCCGGCCCACAGCCTGACCATCATGAACTCCGCGTCGAGCCCCCTGACGTTGCAGATCATGCTCGGCGTGGCCGTCGTCTTCGTCCCGCTGGTCATCGGCTACCAGTTCTGGGTCTACAAGCACTTCGCCACGGCCATGACCGAAGACGACCTGCACTACTAGGAAGCCCCCCTTCCCCGACCGAACGACCGCCCGGTCCGGCACCCGCCGGACCGGGCTTTTTCATGTTCGCCGGGGAACATCTTCCGCGCACCGATTCATTTTGAAGGTGGAGATCAAAGGCAAAGATTGAAGGCAGGGATGGAACCGCCTTCGGCGGGGATGACGGGTGACTTCGCCTCCGGCGGCCAAAGGGGCAAGCCCCCTTTGGAAACCTCATGCGCCTTCGGCGAAAACGTTTTGCTTCCTGAGATTGCGCATTCCGGATTCCGCGCCCCTTGTCAGGCATGGGACCGGCATTGAAATTTTACTTCATTTTGTTTTGTCAAGATTGACAATTGATATGTTTTCACAGAAAATGTTTTATCTAAATTAACAACAGTGAGGCTTACACATGGTTTCCTGTCCGCACGCGGAAATTCCGCTGGGGAACTGGGTTGAAGCGGTTTCCCGGCCGGATTTCGGCTCCCGGCTGGCCGTGCCGTTGGCCGGAGAAACGGTTCCGGCAGGATTTCCGTCGCCCGCCGAAGAGTATCTGGAGAAACGGCTTGATCTGAACGAGCACCTGGTGGCCCGGCCGGAGGCCACCTATTTCGTGCGCGTGTCCGGCGACTCCATGATCGGCGCGGCCATCCACCACGGCGATCTTCTGGTGGTGGACCGCTCCGTGGAACCGAAGCCCGGCAATGTGGTCATCGCCCTGGTAGACGGCGAATTCACGGTGAAACGGCTGCGCAGGACCCCGTTCGGGTTGGAGCTGGCCCCGGAGAACCCTGAATATACGCCCATACAGCTCAACGACGACACGGATTTCCTCGTGTGGGGCGTGGTTCTCCACGTGGTGCATAAAGTATGACGACCGGCGGGCCGGGCAGCCGTCGACGTCCCCCGGTATCGCGGCGAGGCCGAAGGGGCGGCGCTCCCGCAAGCCGCGCAAAGAAGGGACACGGGACATTTCATGCCCAAGAGTTACGCGCTGATCGACTGCAACAATTTCTACGCGTCGTGCGAGCGGGCGTTCCGGCCGGAACTGGCCGAGCGGCCCGTGGTGGTCCTGTCAAACAACGACGGATGCGTGATCGCTCGGTCCGAGGAGGCCAAGGCCCTGGGCATCGGCATGGGCACGCCGTACTTCAAGTGCCGGGCCATGCTCGAACGGAACGGGGTGGCGGTATTTTCATCCAACTACGCCTTGTACGGCGACATGTCGGCGCGGGTGATGCGAATTCTGTCGCGGTACTGTCCCGACGTGGAGGTCTATTCCATAGACGAAGCGTTCTGCGACCTGACGGGCGTGCCGGGCGGAGCCGCCGCGTATGCGCGCCGGTTGCGGGCCACGGTGTTCGCCTGGACCGGTATCCCGGTCTCCGTGGGCATCGCCCGGACCAAGACCCTGGCCAAACTCGCCAACAGGTTCGCCAAGAAGCAGAAACGGTGCCGGGGCGTGTTCGACCTGGACGCCAGCCCGGACCCGGACCGGGTGCTCGGATGGACCGACATCGGCGAAGTATGGGGCATCGGCCCCCGACACGCCAAGCGGCTGCGGGCCATGGGCGTGGACAGCGCCCTCAAGTTCCGGGAATTGAAACGGGACTGGGTGCAAAAAAAGATGACGGTCAGCGGACTGCACACCCTGCTCGAACTGCGCGGCTTTCCCTGCCACGGTTTCCATTCCGGCCCGGCGGACAAGAAAACCATCGTGTCTTCCCGCTCATTCGGCCACCCGGTCACGCGGCTCGACCACATGCTCGAAGCCGCTTCCCAATACACCACGCGGGCCGCCGAAAAACTACGCAAGCAAGGGTCCGTGGCCTCCGGCATCCTCGTCTATCTCCAGACGAATTCGTTCAAGCTCGGCCAGCCCCAGTATTCCAACACGCTGGCCATGCCGCTGGCCGTGGCCACCGCGCACACCCCGACCCTCATTCGGGCCGCCAGATCCGGCATGGAACACATCTTCCGCGACGGCTACCAATACAAGAAATGCGGCGTCATGCTCTCCGGCCTCGAACCCGAACGCGGCCGCTGGCTCAACCTCCTCGCCCTGCCCCCGGCGCACCGGCCGCACGACGGACCGCTCATGCGCGCCGTGGACGACGTCAACACCCGATGGGGGCGCGATACCGTGTCCTTCGCCGCCTCAGGCGTCAAACAGGAATGGCGCATGAAACGCGAGATGCGCTCGCCCCGATACACCACGGTCTGGGAGGAAATACTTACCGTCCAGGCCAAGTAGGAGGGGAATACGCCCGGCGCGGCCGCCGGATGATTCAGCCGTTATCAGCTCGTCCAGGCCCTGTTCGGGACACGGCCGAATCCGCCGCCCTTCGTCTTTGCCGGAGTAGGGGCAACACGCGGGACGAGACCGGCCCCCCCCCTCCCCATTGCACCAGTCCCGTCTAATAAAAATATCCCCACAACATATTGCTCAGACAGCAAGATGCCGTGTTCAAAGGCATCTCCAGGAAAGCCCGGGCGGAACGCCGCCGGAAATCATGGAAAAAACCGACGGGAAGGGGGGCGGCCGTCTTTACCTGGCGTGCCCAAAAAGGTAACTGACGGGGCGTATGGTACAGGAACAGCCCAAGAAACGGACCAGATCCAGGCTGGCGGCGGTACCCCTGGCCTTGGCCTGCGCGGCGGTGCCTCTGGGGACTCTGCTCTCGCGATTCGCCGGTCCCGGTCCGGAAAGCTCCCCCTTCCTGCCCTGGCTCCTCCTGGCGGCCCTGGGCACTGTGCGCGCCATTCTCTTCCGGCGCTCCGGAGAACGATTGCGGCCCCGCTTCTTTCTGGAATTGGGCATGTTCGCCGTTCTCTGCTCCATCGCGGTCCTCTATCACAAGGACATCTTCCGCCAGCTTGCGGCGTTCACGCCCGTAATCCCGGAGTTGGTCCCGGCCGTGATGCTCTGCTTCTGCTGGCTTTGGGTCATGACCTTCGGCCTGCCCGACCGGGCGGATTTCCAGCGGTTCGGCGCGGTGCTCGGATTGCTCTGCGCGCTCGACCTCGGCGTGGAGGCGTTCATCTACCGGGCCGCGCCCTCGATGCGCTGGATCGGAAACATCGACCTGCTGGCAGGCCTGCTCCTCATCTGCCTGTGCGCCTCCCTCCGGCCCGGCCCGGCCGATGACGGCCTGTATGAGCCGGACCAGGGCGCGCCGATCTACCGCGCGCTGATCCTGGCGGGCATTCTGGCCACCCTGTCGCGTACCGGGCTGTTCGCTGCCGGGTGGATATACCTCTGTTTCGGGCGAGGCGGGCGCTGGTTCCGCACATCCGTGTTCCTGGCCTGTTTCGCGGCCCTGGCCCTCACCTTCCGCCTGCCGATCACGCCCTCGGACCTGAGCCGGTACGTGGACTACTGGCTCTGGGCCAAGTCGCTGTCCCTGTTCGCCCAGAATCCGCTCCTGCTGCTGACCGGGCTGCCGCTGGACCACGCCCTGCCCTTCACCTTTCCGCCTGAAATGGTCCCCGTATGGGAACGGGTCACGGGCTCGCCGACCCTGTTCGGCGCGCACCTGTCCCAGGTGCCGTCCTTCTGGCTGCGGCTCACCCTGGGCTGGGGGGCCGTCCTGCCCGCCGTCTGCCTGGTAGGACTGTTCACGCTGATTTTCCGGCGGCTGACGCGCATGGGCGCGGGACTGGCCGCCATCATCTTTGTCCAGGGCGTTTCCACGCCCCTGTTTTACGAGCCATCCACGGGCGCCGTGGCGGGGCTGGCCCTGCTCCTCGCCCTGTCCCCGACCCAAGGCTGGTCCGGCGTGAACAGGAAACGCCCATCCGGGCCGACCGACTGCCCCCAACCCGAAGAAAATCCGGCCGAAGAGTGGGACATGCGTCCGCTCTAGGTCCGGCCAGAGACCATCATGACTCATTTTTCCGATACCGCCCCCATTCTGGTCACCTGTCCCAAGGACATGCCCGAATACCTTCAGGCCGAACTCGCCGGGTTGGGCTTCGAACAATCCATTCCGCTCGACGCGGGCGTGGAGGTTCAAGGCAGCCTGGCCGACTGCATGAGCCTCAACCTGTGGATTCGCACGGGCCACAGGGTGCTCTTCGAGCTGAAAAGGTTCCGCGCCTTCGATGCGGATGAACTGTACCGCGAGACCAAAGCCGTCCCGTGGGAGGAGTACATCCCGGTCGACGGATATTTTCGGGTGGACGCCTCCATCCGCGACACCACGGTCAATGATTCGCGATTCGCCGGACTGCGGGTCAAGGACGCGGTGGCCGACCGCTTCATGGAGCGGTTCAAGACGCGGCCGGACTCCGGCCCGGACACGCACGGAGTCTGCCTGTTCCTGCACTGGCGCGAAAACCGGGCGACGCTCTACCTGGACACCACGGGCGAACCGCTGCCCAGGCGCGGCTATCGCAAGCGGCCCCACAAGGCTCCCATGCAGGAGACCTTGGCCGCAGCCTGCATCCTGGCCGCGGACTGGCCCGAGACCGCCCGTCGGGGCGGGCACTTCATCGCGCCCATGTGCGGCTCCGGCACCCTGGCCATCGAGGCCGCGCTCATGGCCATGAACGGGGCCCCGGGGTTGTTGCGCGACGAGTTCGCCTTCATGCACGTCAAAGGCTATGAACCGGACGTGTGGGACGAACTGCTCGGCGCGGCCGAAGACGCGGAGATTCCGGAGATAAAAGGCCGAATCATCGCCACGGACCACGATCCGGAAGCCATAGAAGCGGCCAGGGACAACGCCCGCCTGGCCGGAGTGGGCGATTTCATCGAGTTCGCCGTCTGCGATTTTACCGAAACCGAAGTCCCGGAAGGTCCGGGCGTGGTCATGCTCAACCCGGAATACGGCAAGCGGCTGGGGGACATGGACATGCTCAAGGACGTATACCGGGGGATCGGCGACTTCTTCAAGCAACGGTGCGGCGGCAAGACCGGCTTCATCTTCACCGGCAACATGGACCTGGCCAAATGCGTGGGGCTGCGCACCCGGCGACGTCGCGTCTTCTGGAACGCCAAGATCGAATGCCGATTGCTGGAATACGAGCTGTATGACGGGACGAAAAAGGGCGGCGAGGCCTAGCCGCACGCCCATGGGACGAAGCGGGGACACGCTATAACCAGGGGTGGATAATTCGAGGTTTCAGGCGTATACACTGCCGACAATGAAACAATCGCTGAGCTACACCTACATTCTGCTCGTGACGAGCATGATGCTCTGGGGCGGCACCTGGGTGGCCGGGCGCGTCCTGGCCCAGTCCGTCCATCCCATGACCGCCGCCGTGCTGCGCTTCGGCCTAGCCTCGCTGATCCTGCTGTTCATGTGCTGGCGGGCCGACGGGCGGCTGCCCCGGCTCAAACGTGACCAGATCCTGCCGGTGACCTTTCTGGGCGCGACAGGGGTGTTTGCCTACAGCCATTTCTTTTTTACCGGTCTCCAATCCATTCCGGCCGGGCGGGCAGCGCTTATCGTCGCCTGCACTCCGGTGTGCATCGCCGCCATCTCCGCCCTGTTCTACGGGGAAAAATTCGGCCCGTTGCGCATCGCCGGGGCGGTCCTCTCGCTGGTGGGGGTGTCCATAGTCATCGCCGACGGCGACCCGATCGCCCTTCTGGCCGGAGGGGTGAGCCGGGGAGATTTCATGATCCTCGGATGCGTGGCCAGTTGGACCGCCTACACCATGGGAGGCCGGTCCGTCATGAAACGGCTGCCGCCGCTGACCTCGGTAGCCTGGTCCAGCTTCACCGGCACGCTCATGCTCCTGCCCGTGGCCCTGGTGCAGGGGCTCGCCGCCGATATCGTCCGCCTCCGCCCCGTGGACTGGGGCTGCGTGGTCTTTCTCGGATTCCTGGCCACCGCCCTGGCCTACTACTGGTACTACCGGGCCATCAACGTCATCGGCGCATCCAGGGCGGGCATCTTTATCAACATGGTTCCCGCCTTTGCCGTCATCACCGGCTTTCTGCTCCTGGACGAACCCATCCACCTCTCCCTGGCCGTGGGCGGAAGCATGATTCTCTGCGGCGTCTATCTCACCAACCGAACCTGATCCGGCCGAACGGCCGGAACACCCGGCCGTTGCCTTCGCCGTGCCCATGGCGCATACTCGTGCCCTCAAGGAGGATCGCATGGACGACAAAATAGAACGACTGGAGAGCCTTATCGCCCTTCAGGACCGAACCATGGAAAAACTGAGCGATCAGATATTCGACCAGCAGAAGCAGATCGACGATCTCAAGAGACTGGTCGAACGCCTGGCCCAGAAAGTCCGCAACATGGACGAAGAAATGGAAAACGGCGGGCCGGTCGACGTGCCGCCGCCGCACTACAACGGGTAAGAGACGGCATGAACGCGCCCGACGCCCGACAGATCATCGAACGCCTCGGCCTCACCCCGCACCCCGAGGAAGGCGGCTGGTTCCTGGAAACCCACCGGACCGGCGAGAGCCTTCCCCGCGAGATTTTGCCCGGCCGCTACGACGGGCCGCGCGCCTTGGGCACGGCCATCTATTACCTGCTCACGCCCGGCACCTATTCGCACATGCACCGGCTTCGGTCCGACGAGATATTCCATTTCTACGCGGGCGGCCCCTGCGAAATGCTCCAGCTCCACCCGGACGGGCCCGGCGAAACGCTTGTCCTGGGCAACGACATCCTGGCCGGGCAGCGGCCCCAGATCGTCGTGCCCCGCGATTCCTGGCAGGGACTGCGCCTGCTTCCGGGCTCGCCCTTCGCCCTCATGGGCTGCACCGTGGCCCCGGGCTTCGAATACGCCGACTACGCGCACGGCGACCGGACCGAACTGGTCACCTCCTACCCAGAATTCCGCGACCGGATCATCCGCCTGACCGCCGAATAGGAAAAGGGCGCGCCTCCGCGAGGAAGACGCGCCCGTGGGCAGGCGGCAAAAATGGCGCAGGCGTCTGACGTATCGACGCCTAGACCGTTGCGGCCTCCGGCCACTCCACCGCTCCAGGAAAACCGGCCTGTTGCGGCACGTCGCGCCATGCTTGCCGCTTCGTCGCCCAAGCCGCTTTCTCTTCGTCGGCCAGCGGCGCATCAGCAAGCTGGGTCCAGTCGCTTTCCGCCAGCAGCCTGTCGCGCTCGGCCCGCGCCTTCCCGGCCAAATCCGCATCCCTGGCGGCTTCATCCACCACGGCGCTAACCGCAGTTTCCCGGAAGACCAGGTCCTCGCCCCTGATCCACGCGGTCACATAGACGGTGTACGGATCGCGCTTGAGCGGCAGGGCCTCATTGTAGCCGAGTTCGTTCAGTTCCTCGCGGGTCAGGCCCGAAAACGGGCGGATCATTCCATATTGTTCCAAGCGGGCCGGGGCGTTAAGCCGAAAGGTTCCGTCGGGGTATCTCCACATGATGAGTCTCCTTAAAAGGCATTGTTGTACTTTGACGATGATTCCATAAGCGCCAGGCCGATGTGCAGCTTTCCCGACTCGTTGTATGCCGTCGAGGTGCTGGCCACCTTGAATCCGGTGGAGGTGAAAACGAAGTCCGTTCCTTCCATCTCCGGCTCGCTGCTGTTGGGTTTAAGGAATCTCTTGACGGGATTGACGGGGTTGGCCGCCACATTCCTGTCGGACCAGTTCCTCGAATCGCTGCTGACGTTCTTCAGGAAAAGGAGCGCCTTCACTCTGCCGCCGACATCCACGAACGGACCATTCGCGCTACCAGTCCCGCGATATTCGACGAACTTCACGACGTCCGACTCCGCGAAAACGTACAGCACGTACTCCCCGTTCAAGGCATTGACGCCGGTTCCCGTGCCGAGAGTGACAAACGACGAGTCCGGCTCGGTGTTGTTCCATGCGGCTGGGGACGCCACTGAGCTGTTTGCGGTTTCCAGATGTTGATATACTGTCGCGCCCGATGCGCGGTTGTAGGTGAGCCGCCCCTGAGCCGTGTCGAGCCGGATCGCCATCACGAAACACGGCGGGCGGCCAAAATTGTGAGCGACCTTGCGCCCGGCGACGCCGTCGCCGGTATACCGTATCGCCTCGAATCCCTGAGCGGGATCGGCCTTGAGGCAAACATCCACGTATCCGGCCCCGGCATGATTCGCTGAAGAAGAGCCGCCCAAGGTATATCCGTCCAAGGCGAACCCCGTCAGGGAATCCCCATCCGCGGCTTCAGCCGCCTCTACGTCGATCTTCAGGTATTTCCCCGGCCCGCGCACGGAATCGAACAACGCCCAGGAGCGCGAATTGTCCCGGTCCTTGCTCAACACAAAGCCGGGCCGGAAACCGAGGCCGGAGACGGCGGCCGTCCCGCCCGTGCCGGTCCGCAGGACAACATCCGCGAACCGGGACGAGTCGCACACGGCGGGGGCCTCAAGACCAGCGGAACTAAGTGCGCGGAACCCTTCGGAAGGCGTGTAGTCCCAGGTCTCTTCACGAAACCGCATCGTGATGTTCATCTGCCGCGCCGTAGTCCGGTCCATGGCCGTGAAATGGTACGAGCCGGGCGGAATGTTCTCTATCGTGTATTGCAGCTCACCATTGCAATACCCGGCAAGCGTGCCTGCGTCGGCATCAAACTCAAGCCCCATGACGCCGCCCCCGGCAATATCGGGAAACACGGTCCCATCCACCGGCACTCCGCCGAAGTGAACCACATCGGAGAAGCCGTAAAACCATTCGTTGAGCGATACCGTTTCCGAGGTGGACGAACTGGTTTTCCTGGTCGAGATCACCCCGCCGACCAGAACTGCGGGGTCCGTGTGGCGGTTCACGATTTCGATATACCACTTCCTTGATGACATGGAGAGCGTTGAATACGCCTGCTCCCTCAAGGAATCGGTGGTCAGCATACTCGTATTCCCGTCACCAAGCGTTGCCGTGCCGGCGCCGGTCTTGAGGGGGTTGATTGTCGCATGGTTGTCAGTGGGCGTATCCGTTGTCTGCACCGCACCGGGAAGCGTCCAGTGGTTGCCGTTGTCGCAGACATCGTTGCCGGGGTTGGCCGCGTCGGAGAAGTCGAGCAGCGTGTGGAGCTTCAGGCCGTAAAGCAGCCACGGCATCCACAGTCCGGCGACCACTCCCGACGGAGCGTAAAACGCGGTGAAGTCGAGAGCGGACTCGACCACGGCGAGCCGGGAATAGTACCCCTTGTCCGACCCGGCGAACGCGGCCAGCGCTTCGGAGACGAGTCCCGCGTAGGTTGTGGCCGAGACGGTGAAGGTCCCCACCTCCGCATCCTGTTTCCAAACCGTTGCGACCGTGCCCGCCTTTCTGACGGTCAGCAGGTAATGGTTGGTCGGGTCGCACAGGGGCTTGGCCGGGTCCACCGCTACGGGTTTCCAGCCAAAGGCGACGGTCGCATCCACGGCCGGAGCGCCCTCCGACGACAGCCCGGCTTCGCACAGGGCCGAGTATTCGATGGGAGCCGGATACCGGCCCCGGGCGGACGAAGCCGCTTCCTTCGGAGTCAGCATGTTACGCCTCCATGTTTTGCAGGGACACGATGGTCCGGCGGGCATTGAACTGCTCGACCGCGATGCGGATTTCACCGGCATTGGCGTCGGGCGCGGGCAGAAGCCCGTCGTGTTTGTAGCTCGCGGCAAGGGCCAGGTCGTGGCCGAGCGGATAGATGTGGAAAACGTAGGTCCCGTCATAGGGCAGAGGCACGTCGCTGAACTGGCTCGCGCCCGTCAGGGACCAGGTCACATGGTTGCGGACCACGGCCAACCCGGCGAGGCTCCGGCCTTCGTACGCCTGCGCCTCCTCGCCGTACACCGCCTTGAGCAGCCTCGGCGCGTAGGACCTGAGAATTTCCGCATCAACAGGCTCGGCTCCGATGGCGGCAACGATCTCGGCCTCTTCCTCGCACCCGGCCACGGTCAATCCAGCCGAGCCGAAACCGAGATTGAACAAGGCCTCGGTGGGATTGTCGGCGTCGGTGCCGCCCTGGCTGATGGGCACAGGCGTGGTGATGGCCCCGAGGGTCATCACATCCTTGTTGACCAGATCGTTCCCGGCGCTGTTCCAGGCGAGCATCCTGTCCGGGTCCGGCTCGGGCAGGTTGACGCCGCTCACTGCGGAGGAGACGCGGAACGTCAGGGCGCGGTCCAGCTTCTCGGCCAGGGACTGGCAGATCATGGTCAGCTTATCCAGGGCGGCCTCATGGGTGGCCGCGGGGAAGGCGTCGTTCTCCACGTAGTCCACTTCCTGGACCATATCCGGTTCACGTCGCAGGACCAGAGTCTGGCCGGTTTCGAGGGGCCGGACAACGGAACAAACGCCGCCCGCCTGATCTCCGGCCCCGACGAGGCTGTAGTCGGTTCCTTCGGACAGAATCCATTCCACGCCATGGGCGTCGACGAGCATGACGTCGATGTCCTCATTGCGCAGGAACATGAACGGAATGGCGAAGGCCGCCGTGGAGCCGTTGCCCGCGTAAAGCACTTTTGTCTCTGTGGATGAAACGGTCATGACTGGCTCCTTCCGTAAATTTTTGCCCCCTGGGACAAGATGGACCGCGAGGACGATCCCCCGTTGGCGATGCGCAGCATGTTCGCCTGGTTGTTCGCCGCGCGCAGCCTGGACCGGGCGTTCATTTCGCCTTCGAACAGGGCGTCTTCCTCTTCCTGCCGGTCCTTGAGGCGACCGGCGTCCCGAATGAGCGCCTTGGACCCGGACATGGCCAGGTTGGAGCCGCCCCAGCGGGAGCCGGCCGCGCCGCGCGCCTTTTCCCCGCTTTCCCTGATTTCATCGGCGTCCCGGCGGGCCTGCCGCCTCACGTCCCCGGCTTCGCCCGCCGCGTCCGTCTCAATGAGCGCGGCCCGGCCTTTCGCCTCCGATTCACCGCTCTTCTCGGACGATCGCTCGCCCAGGAAGTCCGTAACATCCTTGAACAGATCCAATCCCTGCTGGAGACTCTGCATGGACTGTGGGGAAGCATTTGTTCCCATGGTTATCCTCTCTTTATGGTTATGGTTTTCCCGGTTATTCGTTGATGACGAGTTGGGGCACGATCATGAGCACCGACATGGGCAGGGGCTGCTCCTGCACGATGGTCAGCAGCCCGTCGCGGTCCCATCCCTTGGGGAAATTAACGATCTTGTCGCCGCTGAACGGCTCCGGAGCCCGTCCCATGGGCGTGGACGGGGAACGGAAATAGACCGGTTCCAGACGCGACTCGTCCGGGCCGATGAGCCCCCCGAGGGTGTCGTAGAACCGGGCCGCGACCTTGGTGATGCGTTTCTTCTTGGTCTGGGCGGAGCCGCGCTGGCTGCCCGCTTCCAGCCGCATGGGCTGAAGCACGGAACGATAGGAAAGCCCGGCATGGATGACCGAGGCGGGCCGGTCCAGTGTAAGGGAGCCGTCCCCGGCCACGGTCCGGTCGGCCTGAACGGCCCCGTCCGCCAGCACGGACACGGTCCGCCCGGCCAGATGGGAAAGCCCGGTGACGGTGTCCGTGGGCTCTCCCCGGTAGGTCAGCCCGCTGTCCACGAAAAAGGCGTTCCTGATATCCCCGTCAAAAGGAGCTTCTAGGTACTCGATGAAGCGGCGCGGCTCGCCGTTCACGATGCGGACCACGGCTATCCACAACTCGTCGCGCTTGTCGGCGTCGTTGTAGACCGTGGCGGCCTTCTCCACGAAGCCGTCGGTGACGATCCGCGACCAGGCCGCCACCTCCTGATCCGGCACGTAGGTCAGGGCGACCACTGTCCCGTCCCCGCGCACACAATAAAGAATGGAATCCGGCTCCTGGGCGAAGGCGAGCTGGGTCAGGCCTCCTTCGGAAATATGCTCGGAAAGCAGGGTCAGATCACGGGAGACATAGGCGTCCGACTCGAAACGGTAGGCCATTTCGCGGATCTTGCGCCCGGCGCGCTGGATGTACAGGGTGGCGAATCCCACGCTTTCAGGCCGGGAAGCGGACGCTCCGCTGGTCCCTTCCTGGGAGGCCTTGACGTTCCCGGGAGTCACCGGTTCACTGGACGAGGCGCTCAAGGTCCATTCCCCGCCCGCCGTGCCTATCCAAAGGGACCGGCGGGGAACGATGAACTCTATGCCGTTGGCCTGACGGCCCGACAACGTGACCTCGATGGCGTCGTCGTCGAGCGGCTCCTCGCCCGCCGGGGCGTCGGCCCTGTCTCCCAACTCAAAGCAGGACCAGGCCTCGTCATTGAGTTCCCCGTCCGCGCTCCATATCGACTCGATCTGGTTGCCTGCGGGTTCGTCGGCGAAGGAGACCACCACTTTGGTGTTGATAGCCGTGAAATTCCTGGAGCCCTTGTAGCGGTAATACCGCGTACCGCCATCCGGATGCTGCCCCTTGAGCGCGTCCCTGGCCTCGAACCCGGAACCGGCCAGGAGATCGACGGCGTCCCCGGCCTTGCCGTCGCGCACCCCGTCGCTGTTGGCGTCCCTGATTTCCAGGTCCCGCCAGCCGTCCATGGGCACCTCCCGCGTCTTCAGTCGGAAATCCCGAAACTCGCCGGTTCGCGAAAGCCACAGGGTGGCCGGACGGGTCTTCGTCGCTGCCAACACCAGCCGCTGTTCGTAAAAACAGACGTCGGAGGGATAGTCTCCCTCGCCCCACGCCTCGGGACGCCCGACGAATTCCATCGCCTCGATGGTCCACTCGTCGTGAGCCACCCGGATCATCTCGCGGGGCGGGTGGTCCGGGTGCACCAGGATGAGCGAGTTATCCGACTGCGCGTAGCGTAATTTGTCGAACTCCCGCGCCTTGTAGGGGATATCCAGGATGTATGGCGTTCCGTCGGACAGAACAATGCCGTGGCCGGAATAGACACGCATCAGCCCCTGCCCGGACAGGTCCTCGGCGAACTCGAGGATATAGGTCTGCTCGGCGTTGTACTCGAAGGGAATGAGCAGAACCGGCTTGTCCTGGCTGAGCGATTCGGCCACAAACCGGAATCCCGGCCGCCGCGTGGCTCCGCCGTGCGGATGGACATGAAAATTCCGCAGTGTGCGGCACCCGTTGAAATACTTGGACAGATCGGTCCGGCCCTCCAGTCGGGGCGAGATTTCGCCCGCCGTGAAGTTGGTGATGGCTGGGGTTGCTATGCTCATGTTTCGTAGGCTCCTTGTTTTTCGGGGGACCGCCCCGGGATTGCGAAGGAGCATAGCCCCGGTTTTCCGGCCGGAAGGGAATCGGGTATCGAGCGGAGCCGTAAGGCATAAAAAAACAGCTTGACGGGGATACCGGGCCGACAAATACGAAGGAGCTGAAACCTTTATTTATTTTATCTCATAAAAACATGGTGTTGGAGAGCCGTATTCCTTGCGGGAAGCGCCTGGCGCGACCCTCTTCGGTAACGAATGGGCATTGATCGGGTATCAAATGACATGCAAAAGCGAACAAGGGGGGAGAGGGGGAAGAGCAGGCACACGCCGGGTCGGCAAAAAAGCGAAAGCGCCTGCATTCCCGGCTGATTCCGGGAACGCAGGCGCTTATCACGCCGTATGTCGGCCTGTCCTAGTTGGCCATGGCCGGCATGGAGGATCGCCCGTCCTTTTCCCGGTTCAGGCGAATGACCTGGGTGGTGAAGGTGGTCTCGTCGGGCACGCAACTGGGGCACCCTTCCGAGATAATCACGCACCGCTCATCCAGGGTGGACGGATCGATCTTGGCCAGTTTGAGGAGTTTAGTGGTCATGCCGCGCTTCCAGAGGACAGGCTGGCCGCAACGGTGACATTCCACATACAACAGTTCCGGATCGAATTTTCTGGTCATGATTTCAAGGTAAGCCCCTGCCCCCGGATTGGCAAGGGGAGCCCGGCCATGGAAGCGCAATTCATCCGCTCCCGGGAATTCCCTTTTTCCCCGGCTTTTTGACACGGCGACTTTAGGCTGGCACCAAACTTGATATGATTCCGCGACCGGAAAGAACTTCCTCACCCGAAAGAAGGCGCACAGTGAAAACGAAATATCTCATCATCGGCGCCGGGCCCACGGGCCTGGGCGCGGCCCACCGGCTCCGGGAACTCGGCGAGAACGACTTCCTCGTGCTCGAACGAAACGCCTACGCGGGCGGGCTGGCGGCCAGCTTCAAGGACGACAAGGGCTTTACCTGGGACATCGGCGGCCATGTGGTCTTCTCCCACTACGACTACTTCGACAGGCTCATGGACTCCCTGCTCGGCGACGAACGGCTCGAACACCAGCGCGAATCCTGGGTCCGCTCCAACGGAACCTGGGTGCCCTATCCGTTCCAGAACAACATCCGCCACCTGCCCAAGGAAGCCCGATGGGAATGCGTCGAGGGGCTGCTGCCGGGCAACCGGCCGGAAACGTCCCCCCAAAACTTCGCCCAGTGGATCGACACCGTCTTCGGCCGCGGCATCGCCCGCCACTTCATGGACCCGTACAATTTCAAGGTCTGGGCCACCCCGCCCGAGCGGATGCAGTACGGCTGGATTGGCGAACGGGTCTCAGTGGTGGACCTGAAATCGGTCCTGCGAAACATCGTGCTGGAGCGCGACGACGTGGCCTGGGGGCCGAACAACACCTTCAAGTTCCCGCTTCACGGCGGGACGGGCGAAATCTTCCGGAGGCTGGCGAACGGCATGGCGGACCGCATCCGGTACGGACAGGCCGTGAACCGCATAGACGCCGAGGCCAAAACGGCCTCCACAAAGCAGGGGCTTACCGTGGAATACGAAACCCTGCTCAACACCGCGCCCCTGGACATTCTCGCCAGGGACTGGCTCACGGAACCCAGCGGAGCATTCATTGACGCGGCCGACCGGCTGACGCACAACTCGGTCTACGTGGCCGGAGTGGGCCTCGACGCCGATCCCGACGCCGCGCCCGACTCCCGCTGCTGGATGTATTTCCCCGATGCCGACGCGCCCTTCTACCGGGTGACCAACTTCCACAACTACTCGCCCAACAACACGGCCCGGCCCGGCAGGCAGACGGCCTTCATGTGCGAGACGTCCTTCTCGGGACACAAGCCGGAAAACGTCCACGAATTAATGGACCGCACCGTGCGGGGTCTGATAAGCAATTCCCTGTTGCGCGGGGAAAGAATGAAGGACATCCTTACCCGCTGGGAGATCGCCGTGGACTACGGCTATCCCGTGCCGTGCCTCGAACGCGACGGCGCGCTCCGCATCCTGCAACCGGGCCTGGAAGCCCTGGGCATCCACTCCCGCGGCCGCTTCGGCGGTTGGAAATACGAGGTCTCCAACATGGATCACTCGGTCATGCAGGGCGTGGAATGGGCCGAACGCATGGTCATCGGCACTCCCGAGAAAACCTACACACTGGATTAGGACATCATGGACAAATCCGTTTTTGAAAAACGTCGCGAGGCCCTCAAGAGCGAGATGCGCGCCCGCGGCCTGTCCGCCATGCTCGTATCGCTGGCGGCCAATCGGTACTACCTCAGCGGCTTCGAGCTGCATGACGCCCAGTGCAACGAATCGTCCGGCTGGCTCGTGGTCACCCAGGGCGACGACTACCTGTTCACCGACCCCCGCTACCTGGACGCCGCCCGGCAGGTCTGGGACGAGAGCAAACTGTGCATCTACGCCGCCCGCAAACACGCGGAAATCGCTGATTTCCTCAAAGGCCGCGACGTGACCGCCATGGGCTTCGAACCCAAGGCCCTGCACCTCTTCGACTACGACAAGCTGTCCGAGGAATTCGCCCTCATCCCCATGGACAACATCGTGGAATCCCTTCGAATCATCAAGGACGAGGACGAAATCCGGCGCATGGACGATTCCATGCGTCTCAACCACGAGCTGTTCGAGTACATCGAAGGCGAGCTCATTCCCGGCCGCACCGAAAGGGAAATCGCCTGGCTAGTGGAGAAATTCTTCCGTGAGCACGGCGCTCAGGGGCTGGCCTTCTCGACCATCGTCGGCGTCGGCCCCAACGCGGCCCTGCCCCACTGCATTCCCGGCGACACCAAGTTGCGCGAAAACGACATGGTCCTCATAGACACCGGTTGCAGGCTGCACGACTACAATTCCGACCAGACCCGGACCTTCTGGGTGGGCGACAAGCCGTCCGACCGCTTCCGCAAAACCATGGACCAGGTGCGCGCCGCCCAATCCGCGGCCATCGACATCATCCGCCCGGGCCTCTCCTGCGTGGAAGCCTACAGGGCCGCCTACGCCGTATTCGAAAAGGCAGGCGTGGAAGCCTTGTTCACCCACGGCCTCGGCCACGGCGTCGGACTGGAAACCCACGAGCCGCCGTCCCTCTCCCGAGTGGGCCAGGGCGAACTCAAACCCGGCATGGTCGTCACCGTCGAGCCCGGCCTCTACGACCCCAGCTGGGGCGGCATCCGCTGGGAATACCAGGTCCTCGTCACCGAAGACGGCTGCCGCGTCATGTAACGCCGCACCGATCCGATATCGCGACACAAGGCGCGCCCCCGTTGCGGGGGCGCGCCTTTCCTTTTCTCGGGGCCTTCGGCAACCGGGGGAAAGGCGGGAAAAAACTCTGAAACGGTTCGGGGACCGTCCTCGCGTCAGGTCATATCTCCAACCGGGCTCCGACCTCGATGACCTGATTGGTGGGGATGTTGAAGAAGGAGGCGACGTCCATGCCGTTTCGGGACAGGAAAAGATAGAGGTTGGAACGCCAGCGGCTCATGGCCGGCGACGTGCCCACGGTCAGCTTCTCGCGGCCGAGGAAGAAGCTGGCCTTGTCAATGTCCAGATCCACGCCCTTGTCCCGGCACAGGGAGAAAATCACTTCCACGGTGGGACTTTCCATATAACCGAAGTGGGCGATGATGCGCTGGATGCCCGAGCCGAACCGTTCCACCTCGATTTTCTCGAAGTTGGGCACGCGGGGAATCTGCTCGGTGCGGATATTGAGAAAGTAGACCTCGGAATGCAGGACCTTGTTGTGGCGCAGGTTCTGGACCATGGCCACAGGCACGGTGTTGTGGCTGCGGGTCAGGAACACGGCCTGTCCCGGGATGCGCCTCGGCGGTTCGTCTTCGATTTCCGAAAGGAACTCATCCAGCGGCCGGGTCAGCCCCCGTGCGCGCTCGGCCAGGATTTCCCCTCCCCGCTCCCAGGTCAGCATGACGCCCAGTACGAGCAGGGCGATGACCAGCGGAAACCACGCGCCATGAGTGATCTTGGTCATATTGGCGGCGAAAAAGGAGAAGTCCACGGAAAAGAACAGGCCCGTGACGAGAATGGCGGCGGGCAGCTTCCACTCCCACCGCTTGCGCATGACGAAGTAGAACAGGGTGGCGGTGACGAGCATACTGGCCGTAACGGCCACGCCGTAGGCCGCGGCCAGCCTGCTGGAAGTCCGGAACCCCAGCACCAGGCCCACGGTGCAGATCATGAGCAGCCAGTTGACCGGAGCCACGTAGATCTGGCCCATGTGCGAAGCCGAGGTGTGGGCCACGCGCAGCCTGGGCAGATACCCCAACTGCACGGCCTGCGAAGTCAGGGAAAAGGCTCCGGTAATGACCGCCTGGGAGGCCACGATGGTGGCCATGGCGGCCAGCGCGACCATGGGGATGACCCCCCATTGCGGCACGATCGCGTAAAAGGGATGGTAGGAATCTCCGGGAACGGCCAACAGGTGCGCGCCCTGTCCGAAATAATTGAGCAGCAACGCGGGCAGCGCCACCAGGAACCAGGTCAGCCGGATGGGGCGGCGGCCGAAATGCCCCAAATCCGCATAGATGGCCTCGGCGCCGGTGGCCACCAGAAAGACCGCGCCCAGGACAACGAAGCCATGCAGCTTGTTGGCCAGAAGAAAATGCAGGCCGTGCCAGGGAAACACGGCGGCGAGCACGCCGGGATTCCGGACCACCTGATTGAGCCCGACGAGGGCCAGACAGGTCATCCAGATCAGGATGACCGGTCCGAACAATGTTCCGACCCGGGCCGTGCCGTGGCGCTGCAACAGGAACAGGCCGATGAGAATGGCCAGGGTGATGTGCAGGATGTACGGCTTGAACAGGGGCGTGACGAGCCCCAGCCCCTCCACCGCGCTCAGGACCGAAATGGCCGGGGTTATCATGCCGTCGCCGTAGAGCAGACAGGCCGCGAACAGCCCGAGGACAACCAGGAACCAGGCCCTTCGGGTCATGTGCTCCCGACGCGGCCGGACCAGGGTGGTCAGGGCGAGCACCCCCCCTTCCCCGTCGTGATCGGCGCGTAGGACCATGGTCAGATACTTGAAGGAGACGACGAGCATCAACGTCCAGAAAATCAGGGACAGGACGCCCAGGACATTCTCCGGGGTGACCGCGATGCCGTATTCGCCGTGGAAGCACTCGCGCAGGGCGTACAGCGGACTGGTGCCGATGTCGCCGAAAACCACGCCCATAGCGGCCAGGGAAAGAGCCGCCAACCGCTTGCCGGTTGGATGATCGGTAGTCGTCATGAGAACTCCCATGTCTGTGGCCGGGCCATGGGTTCAGGCCCTTTGGCCCGCACCATACCCCCATCTTTCTTCGGGGGCCACCCCGCATCCGGCCGTAACGCCCGGACAATACGGGTCTTGACCGGCGCGCCGCGCTCTGTCATCAATTTGAATGACGCAATGAAAACCTCCCGGGGGTGGAGCCATGAGCAAGAAAGTTCGCAGCGTCCGTGTGCCCAAGGAATTGGAAACCCTCAATCTTTCCGATATGATTCGGGAATGCGAGAACCACTTGCGTGATCTTGAATCCGCGACCCTGCTCAAGCAGCAGGGCAACCGTGAGGCGGCGGAAGCGCTCATGAAGACACGCCAGGCCGATCTGGGCCGAAGAATCGGAAAGCTGGTCTGGGAGGCCCGAGTACATTATGGAAAATCCAGAGAGGATTGATATGAAAGCGAAAACCGCAGCAGAATCCGAGGTGATAATGACCCACCTCGTCCTGCCCCAGGACGCAAACCCCGCAGGCAACCTGCACGGCGGCGTCATACTCAAGCACGTGGACACCACGGGCGGCGTGGTGGCCAAACGCCATTCCCGCTGCAACACCGTGACCGTGTCCATCGACCGCATGGCCTTCAAGCAGCCCGCCTACATGGGCGAGCTGCTCACCTTCAAGGCCAGCATCAACCACGTGGGCCGCACCTCCATGGAGATCGGCGTCCGGGTGGAGGCCGAGAACCTGCGCACCGGCGAAGTACGCCACACCAACTCGGCCTACCTGACTTACGTGGCCCTCGACGAAAACGGCAAACCCACCGAGGTCCCGCCCCTTAAGCTCGAAACCGAAACCGCCAAACGCCGTTACGCCGAGGCGGAGCTGCGCCGCGAAATGCGCAAGCGCGAGCGCGAGCTCGAAGACGGCAAAAGGGTCTGCCTCCAGAAAAAAGGCTGACGCAAAAAGCCCAGGACCATCACGGTTCCGGGGCTTTTTTCATGGTCGCGAGCTCGCCTGTGCCCATACGGGCCGCAAGGACAGATCGATGCGGCCCCGCCTCGCGAACAGACTCCATCCCCGATTCCGGCCCATACGGCGATGCCCGTCCCCAAAAGGGTTCACTTTTGAAAGGGCGCAGCTCGGCGTCGGCCCATCTTCGCATTGGAGCCGATGTATATTCCGACCAGGGCCAGGGCCACGCCCGAAAGCTCCACCGGGTTCACCGGCTTGTCGAAGAAAAGGATGTCCCAGACGAAAGAAAGTGTGGGCTGCAAGAGAAGTATGAGGCCGACCAGAGCGCCGCGCACGGTCTGGATGCCCCGGGTGATGAGAAACCAGCCCACGGCGTGGCAAATGAACGCCAACGCGGAAATGGCCGCCAGCGACTTGAGCGACGGGATAACGAAGGATTGGCCTCCGGCCAGGGCCAGTGCGCCGAGAATCAGGCCCGTGGCGATCGCCGCGGCCGACGCCAGGACCAGTGAATCCATCCTGTCGCGGGCCAGGGCGTATTTGAGCGAAAGCATGTACAGGGCATAGAAGCAGGCGGTCAGCAGCCCGAAAAACACGCCCATTCTGTAATCGGCGGAAAATCCGCTCCAGCCTGCGCCGACCATGAGATAAAGCCCGGCCAGAGCCAGCGGGATGGCCACAAACATGCGCCCCGGCATACGTTCCTTGAAAAATAGGGCCGAGACTATGGCCAGGGGGATGACCTGGAAATTGCCGAGCATGGTGGACAATCCCGGCCCCACGCAGGCGATGGAACGGTGCCAGAAGACGAAGTCCCCGGCAAAGAACACGGCGGCCACGCTTCCCCACTTGATGACGTCCGGGGTGAACAGCCTGAGCTTGCCCGCCCGGGCCAGCACGGCCAGCATGGCCAGTCCGCCTCCGGTCAGCCGGTAGAACCCGGTCACTTCCGGCGGCAATCCGGCCAGGACCACCATGACCGAAGAGAAGCTGATGAGCACCGCTCCGATCAGCAGCCGGGTCACGGAGCCACCACCTGAAGCCTGCGGCCGAGGGTGATGCCGTTCTCGTCCACCTCGGCCACATAGGGCCACGCCTCCACCCCGGCGTCCAAGGCCTCGTAAAACAGCTCCGCGTATGCGGGGTCGATGAAATCAGCCGGGCCGAAGCACCGGCCGTCAGGCCGCTGTACCAGGAAGAACAGGGCCACGCGCGAGCCTGCGGCGGCAAGGTCCATGAGCTCGCGCAGATGCTTCTGCCCCCGCTCGGTGACCGCGTCCGGGAAACGGGCCACGTCGTCCTCGACAAGGGTCACGTTCTTGCACTCCACCCACAGGTCTCCCCGCTCGCCGGTCAGATGCGCGTCCAGTCGGCTGTGGCCCACCTTGGCCTCTTTCTGAAAATGTTCGTATCCGTCCATTTCGGGCATGGCCCCGCACTCCCAGGCCGTATACAGCATACGGTTGGGCGTGAGCGTATTCACCCCGACCATGGCTTTGCCGAGGGAAAGCCCTTCCAAGGTATACTTGAGTTTGCGGTCCGGGTTGGCCGCGGGCGAAAGCAGGGCCGCGCCGCCGGGCCGGAGCAGGCCGAGCATGGAGCCGGTGTTGTTGGTGTGGGCCTTGAGGATCGCGCCCCTGTCCGGGCCGTCCAGGGCCTCGGCCTCCACGGTGAAACGCTTGATGCGCCGGATGAAGGCGGCGCTGCGGCAGGGCGCGTGAAACGGGATGCGGGCGACGGGTCTGAGCACGGTTTCTCCTTGAGAAACCCGTCTAGGATATTTCCCGCCTCTTTGCCAGCGGAAACCCCGCCGCTTCCCGGCTACTTCCCGGCTACTCCCGGCCCTTGAGTTTTTCCAGGGCCTCGACGATCTTGTGGCCCTCTCCCTCGTACACGGTCTTGTCCCCGTCCGGCGTGGGTTCGGCCACCTCGGGCCAGACGCCGGGCTGCGGCTCCGCCCCCTTGAGGGCCTCGCTGCTGGGCTGCGAATCGGTCATGACCGGGGTCGCGCGAACGTCCACGCCCTCAACCGTCGCGCTGAACTCGATGGGTATGTTGTTGGGATCGAAGGCGTAGATGGAATGGATGAAGCCATGGTCCACCACCTCGGAGCACCATACGTCGGCCGCTTCGAGCTTGTCCTTGATCTCCCAGAGGTCGTCCTCGCAGGACACGCCGAAGGAGATGTGGTCGAAGGCCACCTTGCCCTTGACCGGAAACCCATGGTCCCGCTCGTCGAGCCGCTCCACGCCGGGCCACTCGAAAAAGGCGATCATGTCGTCTTCGGATATTTCGAAGAAATAGTGGCGGTAGCCAGGGTGCCCCAGGCCGACCACCAACCGCATTCCGAGCAGATCCCGCCAGAACCGGATGGTCGCGTCCATATCCCCGGTGACCATGGCCAGGTGATTGATGCCGGTGTATTTCGCCATGAATGTCCTTTCCTTTTGTGATTTTCGGACAGGCTACCATGGAGAAGGGGGGGAGAAAAGGACAACCGGGCGGAGCCTGACCTGGTCCCGCCCGTCCCCTGGAAACCGGAGGGGAAGGCGACGGCATTTCCTTTACAAACCGCGGGAAATGGGCTCAAAATATCGTCAAATGTCGAAAGTATTGCTGCATATCTGTTGTGGGCCGTGTTCGATCACCACGTTGAAGACCCTGCTGGACGCCGGTCACGAGGTTACGGGCCTTTTCTACAACCCGAACATCCATCCGCTCATGGAGTACGTCAAACGGCGGGACGGATGTCTGGCCGTGGCCGAGAAGCTGGGCGTGCAGGTGATCGTCAAGGACAACGAGTACCGTCCGCAAGAGTGGTTCCGGGCCGTGGCCCACCGGGAAAACAACCGCTGTTTCCACTGCTACGCCATGCGCCTGGAGCGCGCTTCCCAGATCGCCAGGCGGGGCGGGTTCGATTTTTTCACCACCACTCTGCTCTATTCCAAATACCAGAAGCACGACGAGATCGCGGCCCTGGGGCGGGATCTGGAATCGGCCAAGACGAAATTCCTGTATCACGACTTCCGCGAGGGGTGGAAAGAGGGCATCGAGGCGTCCAAGGCGTGGGAAATATACCGCCAGCAGTATTGCGGCTGCCTGTACAGCGAAAACGAGCGGTACAAGCGGGAGCTGATGGATTAGACATGGGCGCGCTGCTCCGATTCCTGCTGACGCGCAAACATGTGCTCATAGGCTTTCTGCTGCTGAAGACCTTGGCAGTGCTTGTCAACGGACTGGCCCAGGGCTCGACCGAGGCGTGGGGCATCGGCATCCTGGCCCTGCTGGTCTACGGAATCATCGCCCGGTTCGCCCACGCGGGACGGCTCGTTTCCATCTGGGCCATAACCTTGCTGATGCTCTACGAGGCGGCCGGAGCGCTGCTGCTCGCCTGGTCGAGCCTGACGAACGCGCCCGGCGTGGCCCTGATCGGATTCGCGGCGGCCGCATATCTGATCGCAGGAGCTCTTGTGGTCTTTTCAAGCCGCCGGAAGAGGTGAGCATGGGCAGGATACACGACAAGAACACCCCGACGAGACCGGCCTTTCCCGGAACCGGCCCCGCGCCGACCCGAAGCGCGACCGACCGCAAGGGGTTGCTGCTCTACATCCACGTGCCGTTCTGCCGCTCCCGCTGCCACTACTGCTCTTTCCACTCCCAGGTCTTCGAGCAGACCACCTTCGCCTGGTATCTCTCGCTGCTGCTCAAGGAAATCGAACTGTGGGGACGGCGGCTGCAACGGCCCGCGCTGCGCACCATCTATTTCGGCGGCGGCACCCCGTCCATGGTTCCCCTGGCCGGACTCGACCGGATCATGGAGGCGTTGGACAAGGCGTTCATCGTCAATCCGGGAATCGAGACGACCATCGAGGCCAACCCGGACTCGGCCCATGACGTCAGCTACTTCCGAGGGCTGCTGAACATGGGATTTAACCGGCTGTCGCTGGGCGTGCAGAGCCTCAGGGACGCAGACCTCCAGATGCTGGGCCGTCCGCATTCGGCGGGCATGGCGCATCAGGCATTCGACCAGGCGCGCCGGGCCGGATTCGGCAACATCGGCCTGGACCTCATCTGGGGGCTGCCGGGCCAGAAGCTCAAGGCGTGGCTCGACGCACTCAAGGTCGTGTCCGAGATGCGGCCCGAGCACATCTCCGCCTACAACCTGACCCTGGAAGATGGCACGGTCACGGCCCGCCGGTGCGGACCGGGCGGCGACCTGATCCTGCCCCCGGACCAGGAGCAGGGCCGGATGTTCGTCTACGGCGCCGAATTCCTGGAGTCCGTGGGGTACCTCCATTACGAGGTGTCCAATTTCGCGCGCATGGGATTCATGTCCGTGCACAACTCCGGATACTGGAACGGGTCGGACTACCTGGGGCTGGGACCGTCGGCGGTGTCCACCCTGGGCCGCAGACGGTTCACGGTGCCGCGCTACATGGACGAATACGACGCCTACGTGCGCGGCGAGCTGGTGGGCAACGATTTCGAGGAGCTGACCGACGACGACCTGCTCACCGAGCTGGTCATGCTCAGCCTGCGCACGAGCAGGGGGCTGGACCTGAAGGAATACCGCAAGCGCACGGGCTTCGACCTGGTCAAGAAACAGGAACGGCTCATAAGCACCCTGCACCGCGAAAACCTGGTGCGCATATCCGGCGGCAGGCTCAGGCTGACCAAGAACGGTATGCTCGTGTCCAACGCCATCATCAAGCAGCTCGCCTTCGGCGACTAGGCCGTCATGTCCCGACCCACCCTGGCAAGCATATTTCTCGCCTTTCTCCGGCTCGGACTGACCGCGTTCGGCGGACCGGCCATGGTCCCCTACATCCGCGCCATGGCCGTGGAGCGCAAAGGCTGGCTCGACGAACCCACCTTTTCGCTGGGCATGTCCCTGACCCAGCTCCTGCCCGGCGCCACAGCCATGCAGGTGGCGGCATACGTGGGCCTGCGGTCGCGCGGCGGCCTCGGGGCTCTCGCCGCTTACACGGGCTTCGGCCTGCCCGCCTTCCTGCTCATGCTCGGCCTGACCGCGCTCTACTTTTCGGCCCGGGACGTGGCCGCCGTGACCGCGGCCTTCACCGGCCTGCAACTCGTCATCGTGGCCCTGATCCTCCACGCGGCCGTCAACTTCGCCCGCCGCTACCTGGACACCCTCGCCGCAAAACTTCTCGCCTGCCTGGCGGGCGTCTGGCTCGGGCTCAAAGGCAATCCGATCCTGGCCCTGGCCGTGATCTGCGTGCTGGCCCTGTTCCTCCTCCGCGACGAGCAGGGGGGCATGACCCCGCCCGACGGCCAAACCGGACGCGGCCCCCTGCGTTTCGCCGGACTGCTGCTGGCGGCCCTGCTCGCCTTCATGGGCGCACTGTACATCCTCGATCCGGAACTGTTCCGGCTCGGCCTGCTCATGATAAAGATCGACTGCTTCGCCTTCGGCGGAGGCTATGTGTCCGTGCCGCTCATGCTCCACGAGGTGGTGGAGGTGCGCGGGTGGCTGACCGAACCAATGTTCATGGACGGCATCGCCCTCGGGCAGGTCACGCCCGGTCCCATCGTCATGACCGGCGCGTTCGTGGGCTATGCGGTGTCCGGCGTAACGGGAGCGCTTGTGGCGGCGATCACCGTGTTCGCGCCCTCGCTCATCATCCTCTGCGCCGCAACTCCCTTCGCCGACAGGCTGGTAGCCTCGCCCCTCGCCAGACGGGTGCTCAAAGGCAGCCTTATCTCCCTGGTGGGCCTCATGGCCGCCGTCGCCGTCCGTTTCGGGCTGTCCATCCAGTGGACCGCCGCCCAGGCCGTCTTCGCGGCGGCCGCGTTCATAGCCCTGCGCAAGGGCGTGGACATCCTCTGGGTCGTCCTGGCCGGAGCCGGTATCGCCGCGCTCCTTTTCTAGGCCCGAAACAGCCCGTATTGACATAAACGGGTGCGCCTCGTACAAAATCCAGAGATTATCCAGACAAATGCCCGCGCCGGGGCCGTCCGCCTCGGAGCCGCAACCCGGAGGACGAGGCATGATCGATTCCAAGAAAGTCCCCTTCCGCGCCAAGCTCATCATCGGCGTGGTGAGCATGGTAGCCCTTACCGCCGTCATCCTGGCGGGCGGCATCATCCTCATGGTCGACAGCACCATCGGCGGGCTGAACGTGTCCCCGGAGGCGCTGGATGCGGTAAAGAGCCGAATCCTGCTCGTGGCCGCCCTCATCGTGGCCGCCGGAATCGCCGGAGCCCTCGTGGGCAGCTTCGTTTTGGTGCGCACCCTCATCAAACCCCTGCGCGAACTCTCGGCCTACACCCGTGAAGTCGCGGCGGGGAACTACAACGCGGCCATCGACTACCCGGCCCGGGACGCCATCGGCGACACCCTGGACGCGGTCAGGAACATGACCGGCGAACTCAAAACCAAACTCGGCATGGCCCAGGGGCTGCTGACCAGCCTGACCCAACCCTGCGTGGTGGTGGACACCGACGAAATCATCACCTTCCTGAACCAGGCGGAACTGGACCTGTTGCAGATCGACGCGCCGCCGTCCGACTTCATCGGGATGCACATGTCCGAATTCGTCTACGGCGACAGGTCGCGCCCGACCATGCTCGGCACCTGTATGCGCGAAGGCCAAATCATCACGGGACAAGCCACCGAAGGCAAAGGCCGCAAGGGCCGTCCCTACCACCTCCTTGTGGACATCTCCCCCATCAAGGACCTGGACGGCAACATCGTGGGCGCGTTCACCATCCTCACCGAAACCACTGAAATTAAAAAAAGCGAAGCCGAAGCCCGGCTCCAGCACGAACGCATCGCCGAGGCGGCCCGCGAAGCCGAAACCATCGCGGGAGACCTGGGCACCGCGTCCGCCACCCTGGCGGCCAAGGTGGACGAAGCCAGCCAGGGCTCGGACACCCAGCGCGACCGTGCCGGAGAAACGGCCACGGCCATGGAACAGATGAACGCCACCGTCCTCGAAGTGGCCCGCAACGCCTCCGACGCCTCCTGCAACGCGGAGGAAATGCGCGGTCTCGCCGAGGAAGGATCCGCCCTCGTTCACCAGGTCGTCGAAGCCATCAGGGGCGTGGGCGTACAATCCGAAGCCCTCAAGGAATCAATGGACCACCTGGACCGCCAGACCAGGGATATCGGCGCGATCATGCAGGTCATCGACGACATCGCGGACCAGACCAACCTGCTGGCGCTCAACGCGGCCATCGAAGCGGCTCGCGCAGGCGACGCCGGACGGGGCTTCGCCGTCGTGGCCGATGAAGTCCGCAAACTGGCCGAAAAAACCATGAACGCCACCAAGCAGGTGGATGAAGCCATCCAGTCCATCCGCACCGGCACCCGCGAAAATGTCACCGCCACCGAACTCGCCGTGGCCGCAATCCAGGAATCCACCGAATTGGCGGGCCTCGCCGGACAATCCATTGAAAACATCCAGCAAAGCGTCATCCGCGCCGCCGACCAGATGCGCTCCATCGCCACCGCCGCCGAAGAACAATCCGCCACCAGCGAACAGATCGCCAGGGCCACGGAGGAAATCACCGCCATCTCCGGCGAAACCGCCCGGTCCATGACCGAAGCCCGCGCCGCCCTGGAACGCCTGGCCGCCCTGGCCGATTCACTCAACCAGCTCATCGGCCATATGCAATCCTGACAGCCCGAGGCATGAAGGGGGAGGCAGGTTTTGATGCCGCCTTCGGCGGGATTATCGGATGACTTCGCCTCCGGCGGCCAAAGGGTTATGACCCTTTGGAAACCCACTCTCGCCTTCGGCGAACTTGCTTTCAAATGAAGATATCGATCTGAGTTGACGAGCCGGAGTGCCGCTTTGCTGTACCTATCTCGCCCCGAAGGGGCGATCATCGGGATGCAAGGGGGCGTGCCCCTTGCCCGCCGGAGGCGAAATCACCTGACCAACCCCGCCGAAGGCGGCTTCCCTATCTGCCTTCCCCCTCAGCGCCGCATGAGCGGCTCGCGTCTATGCGAGCACGGCGCGGACCAGTTCCGGGGTTCGGACACCCGCCTTTCCTTCGAGGAAGTAGTCGGTGGTATTATAGGTATAGGCCGTATCGCGGAGGTTGATTTCGATGATCGTGCCGCCGTGGTTTTTGACCACATGGGGGATGCGACCGGCCGGGGCGACCTCGCCGCCCGTGCCTATGACGAGGCAGACGTCCGCCTGCGCGGCCAGTTCGATGGCGGCCAGGTGCACGTCGGTCGGGATGCCTTCGCCGAAAAAGACGAAATCGGGCTTGAGCAGTCCGCCGCAAACGGGGCATGGCGGCGGAAGCGTATCCAGCGGGATGGCCGAGGATTCGAAGTAGGTCCGACAGGAGAGGCATTGCATTCGTCGGGTGGAGCCGTGGTATTCGTGGACGGTCCGGCTTCCCGCTGCCTGATGCAGGGAATCGATGTTCTGGGTGACGATGCCGACGAGCTTTCCGGCGTCCTCCAGTTCAGCCAGGGCCAGGTGCGCCGGATTGGGCTTGGCCCGCCCTATCATGTCGAAGAAAATTTCCTTGAGCAGGGGCCAGACTTCTTCGGGGTGGCGCTTGAAATATCCCTTTTCGAACATGTCCGGGTCGTACCGGGACCACACGCCGCCGGGACCGCGAAAAGGCGGGATGCC
Source organism: Desulfovibrio sp. Fe33 (assembly GCF_028532725.1). Lineage (NCBI taxonomy): Bacteria > Pseudomonadati > Thermodesulfobacteriota > Desulfovibrionia > Desulfovibrionales > Desulfovibrionaceae > Desulfovibrio > Desulfovibrio sp. Fe33. The sequence goes on along the minus strand of NZ_JAQKGU010000013.1, from coordinate 56,393 downwards.
CGATTCCACGGAAATGCCCGCGCCGGTGAAGGCCATGGCGCAACGGGCCTGTCTCAAGGCGTCTGCGGCGTTTTTCAATGCGTGATTCGACATGGTTCAATTCCCGGCGAAGATCATTTGCGGCTTGCCCCGCTCATCGCGGGCCAGGGTGAAAACGGCCCCCCACCGGTCGAAGCAGGGGTTGTCCAGGGGGTTGGGCGGGCCGAGGACGTCCGGGTCAACGGCTATCTCGGCGCCGACCGCGCCGGCCTTGATGAAAACCAGGCTCCAGAAACCGTCCTTTGCGCTCTTGGGCTCGTAGGTCCGGCCGAGGATGGTGGAGAAGGAGTGTTCCGCGCCGGGCAGGACCACGCACACGGAATCCCAGTCGTAATACTCCATGAAGGCGTCCAGGGAATATGTCCTGTCCGCCCCTGCCGGGGCCGCTTTCACGGCCGCGAAGAAACGGTCGCTCACGTACCGGTCCGTGTAGTCCATGGTGAACATCACGGCGAACAGCAGGAGCAGTCCGACAGTCACCACCAGCGCGCTCTTGGTCCTCATGTGCATGTCGCCGACCTCCGAGGCCGCGGGCCCGCTACAGGTCCCGGCGCATCAACCGTACGGTTTTGGCCGCTTCCGGTCAAACCGACCCGGCCGGGCGCGGCTTGGTTCATCGCGCGTCTGCCTACACTATTTTTAACAATTTTGACATTTTTTTGCCAAAATTGCCACTTTTGTAAAGGGCTAAAAATACTATTATGTAGATGTTGCCCAAATTACGGCATTTTTATTTGGCCCTTCTTTTGCATAGTCGGCGTCTGGAGGATTGAACAATGAATTTCACCGACAACGCCTTTATACTGGTCTGCGCTGCCCTGGTCATGTTCATGACCCCCGGGCTGGCGCTGTTTTACGGCGGGCTGGTCCGCTCGAAAAACGTTCTGGCAACCATAATGCAGTCTTTCATCATGCTCGGCCTCATGTCCGTGCTCTGGGCCGTCATAGGCTACACCCTGTCCTTCGGCTCCGACATAGGCGGGATCATCGGCGGGCTCGACTTCATATTCCTCAAGGGCGTGGGCATGACCAACGCCGGTTCTCCGGCCGAGAACCTGCCCCACCTGACCTTCATGATCTTCCAGTGCATGTTCGCGGTCATCACCCCCGCGCTCATCACCGGAGCCTTTGCCGAACGCATGAAGTTCGGCGGATTCATGATCTTCTCCGCCCTGTGGCTCATCCTCGTCTACGCCCCCATGTGCCACTGGGTCTGGGGCGGCGGCTGGATGGGTGCGATGGGCGCACTTGATTTCGCGGGCGGAGCGGTCGTCCACATGAGCTCCGGCGCGGCCGCCCTGTGCTGCGCCATCCTCATCGGGAAACGCAAGGGACACGGCTCCACGGCCTTCATCCCGCACAACCTGCCCATGACCATCCTGGGCGCGGCCATCCTCTGGTTCGGCTGGTTCGGCTTCAACGCCGGGTCCGCCCTGGCGGCCGACGGCGCGGCCGCCAACGCCTTCGTGACCACCCACATGGCCACGGCCGCAGCGGCCCTGTCCTGGATCATCGTTGAGTGGATGCACGGCGGAAAGGCTACCACCCTGGGCGCCGCCTCGGGCGCGGTCGCCGGACTGGTGGCCATCACCCCGGCCGCAGGCTTCGTCACCCCCATGTGGGCCATCGCGCTCGGCCTGGGCGCGGGCGTCATCTGCTACGGCGGCATCATGCTCAAGAACAAGTTCGGCTACGACGACGCGCTGGACGTGGTCGGCATCCACGGCCTGGGCGGCACCTACGGCGCGCTGGCCACCGGCCTGCTGGCCACGGTCAACGCCGAGGGGCTCATCGCGGGCAACGCGCACCAGTTGTGGGTCCAGTTCGTCTCCGTGGTTGCCACCTGGGTTTTCTGCTTCGGCATGACCTTCGTCATCTTCAAGGTGGTTGACGCCACCATCGGACTGAGGGCGAGCGACGAGGAGCAGGACAAGGGCATGGACATTGCCGAACATTCCGAGACCGGATATCAGTGGTAGTCAAGGAGACATCGACATGAAAAAGATCGAAATCATCACCCGAACCTTCAAGCTCGACGAGGTCAAGAGCGCCCTTTCCGGCATCGGCGTAAAGGGCATGACCGTCAGCGAAGTCAAGGGCTTCGGCCGCCAGGGCGGCCACAAGGAAGTGTACCGGGGAGCTGAATATCAGGTGGATTTTGTCCCCAAGATCAAGATTGAAGCCGTGGTCGAGGACGACTTCGCCCCCGAAGTCGTGGAAGCCGCCCGCAAGGCCGCCCACACCGGAGAGGTGGGCGACGGCAAGATCTTCGTCTCCACCGTGGACGAGGTGGTGCGCATCCGCACCGGCGAAACCGGAGAGGAAGCCATCTAGCCCTCGCGACCGAGATAACACCTCCGGCCCGGGTTCGCCCGGGCCGGGAGCTGCCGGGCCTGCGAGGAAAGAGAGTCCCGCTCCGCCCGAGCACACACCAGCCCGACCGGGCTGACGGCGGCCGGGAGAAGGAAAGGCTCCCGGCCGCCACCTTCCTTCCCTCATGCCACAGGCAACAGGAGCCGCCGAATGCAGCCGGACAGCCTACTTCCAGAATCCGCACGCAGGCTGAAACAGGCCAGGGCCGACCTGTGGAAACGGGCCGAAGCCGGAGCCGTAGGCGGATTCGCCTGGGAACACACCCATCTGGTGGACAGGTATTTCGAAGCCCGCGTGCGCGAGGCCGGGCCGCAACGCTTCGATTTCGCGCTGGCCGCCGTGGGCGGATACGGCCGCGGACGGCTGTGCCCCGGCTCCGACATCGACGTGCTCCTGCTCTTCAAGCGCCGCATCCCGTCCGGGGCCGACGCCTTCATCAAGACCCTGCTCTTCCCGCTATGGGACCTCGGCCTGGACCTGGGCCACGGCGTACGCACCGTGGCCGACTGCGTGTCCCTGTCGCGCAAGGATTTCCAGGTCCTTGCCTCGCTCATGGACGCCCGCCCCCTGGCCGGGGAAGCCGACGTCTTCGAGACGTTCAAAACGGCCTTCGACGCAAAAGTGCTGAAAAAAACCGGCGCGTCCTTTGCCGCCGCCCTGCGCGAGCACAACGAGACCCGCGCGGTCCAATACGGCGACGCCTCGGCCCTGCTCGAACCCGAGCTGAAAAACGGGCTCGGGGGACTGCGCGACGGCCAACAGGTGGCCTGGCTGACCAGGGCGCTCGGCGTCATGGGCCGCGACCCCATCTTTCTGCCCGAGGAGCTGGCCCGGCTGCGCGAGGATCGGGCGTTTCTCAACCGCGTGCGCACAGCCCTGCACCTGGCCGCCGGGCGCAAGACCGACCGTCTCTTCTTCGACCTTCAACCGCCCACGGCGCGGCTCATGGGTTTCGCTCCGAGAACCGCCTCCCCCGGCGACACGGGCCTGGCCGTCGAATTTTTCCTCTCCAGGCTGCACCAGGCCATGACCCGCATAAAGGCCATGCGCGAGGCCCTGTTCCGCGAGGCGTTCCCCCCGCGGGCCGCCCGACTGCCCGAGCTGTCCATCCGCAACCTGGAGGCCGAGCCGGAAGGCATCCGCTTCAAGCGGCAGTCCGAGGCCGCTCCGGACAACGTGCTCGGCGCGTTCCTGGAGTCCGCGCGCACCGGCCTGCCCCTGACCTGGGGAGCGCGGCGCATCATCCGGCGCGACCCGGAACGAATCGCGGCCGGGTTGGCTGGACGCCCCGAGACATTGTCCATCCTGGTCGAAATATTTCTGGCCCCGCACTGCCGGACCGCCTGCGAAGGGCTTATCGAAACGCGGCTCCTGCCCGCCCTGTTCCCCGCGTTCGCCGAAGTGGAGCACCTCATACAGTTCAACGACTACCACGTTCACCCGGTGGGCAGGCACACCCTGGCCACCGTGGCCCTGATTTCGGACTTCCTGGCCGGAGACGGCCAGTGGACCGGCGAACTGGCCGCCCGCGTGGCGGACCCGGCGCGCCTGGTGCTGGCCGGATTCTTCCACGATCTGGGCAAAGGCTCGGCAGACCACTCCGAGGCAGGGGCGGTCCTCGCCCGCGACGTCCTGGCCCGGTACGGCCGCTCCCGCGAGACCGTCGAGGACGTGGCTTTCCTGGTGGAGCGGCACCTGCTCCTGCCCAAGACCGCCACACGGCGCGACCTGTCCGACGAACGGGTGGTCGCGGACGTGGCCGCGCTGGTCGGGGACACGGCCCGGCTCGACATGCTGTACCTTCTGTCCGTCGCCGACTCCATGGCCACCGGGCCGCGCGCCTGGAACGCCTGGACCCGCTCCCTGCTCGGCGAGCTGTATTTCAAGGTGCGCAACCTGCTCCGCCATGGCCCCCTGGCCGAACCCGACGCGACCCGAAGGCTGGCCGAAGCCCGTCGGGAGGTCGTCGCCGCCGCTTCGGACCAGGACCCGGAATATGTGGAGGCGGCCATTCGGGCCATGCCTCCGCGCGCCTTCCTGGCCCTCTCCCCGGAGGCCATTGCCGGACACCTGCGCCTGGTCAGGCGGCTGTGGGCCCAAGTGGCGGAAGACCGAAAGCGCAAACCGTCAGCCGTCGGCGGCAAGGGCGTCAACCTGATCGAAGGCGCTCCCGGCCGGGCCGAAGGCACCTACCAGTTGACCATAGCGGCCGTTGACCAGCCCCGCCTTTTCGCGACCATCGCCGGGGCTCTCTCCCTGCACGGGCTGAACATCCTGGCCGCCGACATCTTCACCTGGAAGGACGGCACCGCCGTGGACGTGTTCACGGTGGCCGAACCGCCCGAGAATCTGTTCATCGAGGAAGTCTGGGCCAGGGTCGGCCGGTCCGTCGGGTACGCCATGACCGGCAAACTCGACCTGGCCGCGCGGCTCAGGGAACGCGGCAGCTCCCCCCTGTCCAGAGGCCGGGGCCGCCCGCGCCTCAAGCCGCTCGTGACCATCGACAACGCGGCCAGCGATTTCTACACGGTGGTGGAAGTGGCCGCCACGGACCGCACGGGATTCCTCTTCGACATGGCCCGCACCCTTGCCGCCCACTCCCTGTCCATCCACCTGGCCATGATTACCACCATCAAGGGCCGGGCGGCGGACGTCTTCCATGTGCGCACCCAGGACGGACAGCGGCTCCTGGACGAAGACCGCATCGACGCCCTGCGCCGGGACCTTCTGGACGCGGCCGGGACCGGGTAAAACCGCTTTACTTTTCACGGCCGGACCGTAGAGTGAGGGGCAAACCCGAGCCCGAGGATCAGCCATGCCCGTCCACATGACCATTTTTTCCGATTTCGTCTGACCGTTCTGTTTCATCGGCACGGGCATTGTCGACCGACTGAAGCGGGACTACGATATTCTGGATACCTGGGTTCCCCATGAAATCCACCCGGACACCCCGCCCGAAGGACGGCCCCTTGACGAGCTGTTCGACCGCTTCGACATCGACCAGGTGACCATGACCTGCAATCGCCGGGGCGAGCCCTACGGCATCCGCTTCGCCGAGATGACCCTGCTGTCCAACTCGCGCCTGGCCCTGGAGGCTGCCGAATTCGCCAGGGACGCGGGACGCTATCCCGCATTCCACGGACGCATGTTCCGGGCCTGCTTCACCGAGGCGCGGAATATCGGGGACATGGACGTAATCCTGGACGTGGGCGCACGCGCCGGACTGGATGTCCCGGCACTGACCGAAGCGCTCGCCGACCGCCGCTACGGCCCGCGGGTCGAGGACGGCTCCAGGCGGGCGAGGGAGACGGGCGTGACCGCCATCCCGACTTTCATCATTGAAGGACAGCCGCCCGTGACCGGAGCCGTAAACGAACCGATTCTTCGGGAGAAGATCGAAGCGGCCATGGAGCGGCATTGAACCGCCACGGCCTGAAACAAACCGCAACGAGCCGAACGAAATGACGCAACAAACTGAAATAGTTGTTTTCTTTACTGGTGGAACCATCGGAATGTCCCCGGTGGAAGGCAAGGAAGGCGTGGCCCCAGGGGGCAACTTCGACGGACTGCTCAATCAGCTCTCCCCCCAGGAGACGGACGTGACCCTGCGGCCCGTGCTCTGGTCGGACAAGCCGAGCCCGCACATGACCCCTGAAGACATGTTCCGGCTGGCCCGCGACGTGGAAGCCGCCCTGGAGGAGGATTCCGTGCTCGGAGCCGTGGTTCTGCACGGTACGGACACCCTGGTGGAGACCGCCTACATGTGCGACCTGGTCGTGCATTCGGACAAGCCGGTCATCCTGACCGGGTCCATGCGCTACTACTCCGAGGCGGGCTACGACGGCATCCGCAACCTGGCCAACACCGTGCGCGCCTGCCTGCTCCCCCTGCCCCCCGGCGTCGGGGCGTGCATTCTCATGACCGACCGCATCTTCGCGGCCCGCGAGGCGGTCAAGGTCAATTCGCTCAATGTGGACGCCTTCGAATCGCGCGAGGCCGGAGTCGTCGGCTACGTGGCCGGAGAATCAGTGCTCCTGGCGCGGCCGCGCTCCACCCCCAGACCGAGACGCAGGTTCGCCCTCAATTCCATCGAGACAAACGTGCCGCTCATCACCGCATATACGGGAATTGACCGGAAACCTCTCGATCATGCCATAAGCGAGGGGGCAAAGGGTGTTGTCATCGAAGGATTCGGAGCCGGAAACGTGCCTCCGGCCATGGTCGAAGGGATCGAGGCGTGTCTGGAACGGCGCATTCCAGTGGTGCTGTCCACCCGGTGCATCGAAGGCGGCGTGTGGCCTATTTACGGCTATCCCGGCGGCGGGGCCGACCTGCACGCCAAGGGTGTCATCCTGTCCGGGCGGCTGGGCGGACCCAAGGCCCGCATCCGGCTCATGTGCGCCCTGGGGCTGACATCCGACCCCGATGAAATCAGCGAAATCTTCGCCGAGGCCTGACCACGGCTATCTGTAGGCTTCGGCGAAACGCCGGAACTCCGAAAGGGCGCGGCTCTGGACGATGGTCCTGACCGCGTCGAAACGGTCGTGGTTCTCGATGATGAGGTTGACGATGTCCGGGTCGAGGAACCCGTTGTCCGCCATGGAACGAAGCACGGCCACGGCCCGCTCGCGGGTCATTCCCTTGCGGTAGGGACGGTCCTCGGTGATGGCCGTGTGCACGTCCGCCACCTGCATGATCCGCGACCCCAGTGAAAGTTGATCTCCCGTCAACCCGAGGGGATACCCTTTGCCGTTGAGCCGTTCATGGTGCTGGCAGGCCCAGTCGGCCACCTCGCCCAGCCCGGGGATGGAACGCAGGACCTCTGCGCAGACCGTGGCGTGGTCCTGAACCTTGACGTATTCGTCGCTGTCCAGGGCACCCGGCTTGTCCAGCAGGGCCGTGGGCACGGCCAGCTTGCCGATGTCGTGAAGGTTCCCGGCCAACCGCATGGCCTTCTGTTCCTGCTCGCTCATGCCGGCCAGCTTGGACAGCAGGACCGCGCTCTCGGCCACGCCCGCAGTATGGGTAGCCGTGTGGCGGCTTCGAAAATCGATGATCCGGGTGAAGAAGCTTGAGAATTCGATAAGTTCATCCGGGGAGATATGCACGTCGAGCAGATTCGGGGAAAGCATCTCCCGCACCGGCCTGTCCATATCTTCCACCAGGGGCCAGAAAAGCCCTCCATCGGCCAGCTCCCTGAACGCTTCCAGCAACTTCGGCGCATACAGGTCCGAGGTGAACCCGGCCACGGCCCGTTCCACTTCCCGGCGTTCGCGGGTGGAAGTCCCCACCCGGCGCAGGATGTCTATCCGGTCCGCCAGGTTGACGATGTTGGCCAACAGCAGCGTTTCCCTGTCCCCTTCCTGCCGGATGACCCGCAAATCCTTCCAGCTCGTATGGTGATACAGGACCATGCGCGAGGCGCGCTCCAGAAACGGATGTTCCTTGAGCAGCCTGTACCCGACGACGGCGTGCTCCTTCAGGTCGGAATCGAACGTCAGTCCGTCCAGGGCCAAATCCATGGAGAAAGCCCCGATGTCGTGCATCAATCCGGCCAGCAGGAGGTCCACCAGGGAAGACTCGGGGATGCCCGCCTGGCTGGCCAGGGCGACCGCCCCCAGGCCCACCCGCCGGTGATGTCCGGTAACGGCCGGGGAAATATAATCAAGGGCGGAGGAGATGCCGCCCGCCAGATCGATGAGAGATACGTCTTTCATAATGCGCAACGACGATTTTGCGGTTTTATCGGGAAAACTCCGAGGAAACATCGGCGACAACCCCGTTTTCCCGACATTACCGACGCCGTCTCCTCGTAAAAGGGCAAAACACATCCCGTAAAGCGTGTCAACAGCGGACAGGGGAGGCAACGCGGAGCCGACAGTTTCCGTTTCCTGTCAAGATGATTTTCCTTGCCGATCAAACGCTTTTCCATGCCATTCGCCCCCAATCGGCACTCTCGGCGGAAACCCGTGATACGCTTTCCGCGCCGGGATGCCCGCAACCCTAGAAAGCGAGGAACACGCATATGGCAACGAGTGTGATCGAAATCTGCAACAACGCCCTGCTGGACCTGGGAGAGGACGCCATCATGTCCCTGGGGGACGACTCCAAGGCCGCCGGGCTGTGCAACCACCGCTGGCCCGCAGTGCGCGACGCGGTGCTGCGCGCCCACCCCTGGAACTGCGCCATGGGCCAGGCCGAATTGGCGGCCGGAGCCTCCGCCCCGCTGTGGAAATGGGCGTACAGATATGTCCTGCCCACGGATTTTCTACGGATCATCGCCCTCACCGGCGCGGACGGGGAGGACATCGGAAATTGGGAAATCCAGTCCGGGGTCATCCTTTGCGACGAGGAGGCCCCGGTCTACATCGCTTACGTCCGCCGCGAAACCGACCCCAAGAAATACGACGCCCTGCTCGCGGAAGCCTTGTCCGCGCGGCTGGCGGCGACCCTGGCCTATCCCCTGTCGGGCTCAACGGCCCTGGCCCAAACCTGCTGGAAAACATACCAGGACAAGCTGTCGGAAGCGCGCGGCGTGGATGCCCGCGAAGGCGTGCCGGAATCCATGAGCCCCGCCACATGGCTGGGGGCCAAGCTCGGAGGCTGAAGACAAAGGAGCTGCGGCCCCGGCATGAGCCGGGGCCGCAGGCCGAAACGTTATTTCACGGACAGGGAAGCCGCGTAGAAGAACTCGTTGAGAGGCGAATCGGACGGCGTGGTCCATTCGCGCTCGATCCGGACACGGTCCGAGCCTGCGGCCAACCGGGCAACGAGGCCCTGGTTTTCCTCGGGATTGAGGGTGCAGGTGATGACCGCGATCCGCCCGCCCGGCCGGACCTGCTCCAGGGCGTTGTCCAGTATTTCCCGTTGCAGGAGGGTCAGGTCGCCCAGATCGGCGGGCTTGCGCTTCCACTTGGTGTCCGGGCGGCGGGAGAGCACGCCCAGGCCGGAGCACGGCATATCCAGAAGAATGGTTCCGGGCACGCGCGGCGGCGTCGCCGTGGCCGCGTTGGCCTCAAAGGTTTCCACTCCGGGCAGTTCGCGGTTGAGCGCGGCCAGCCGCCCCCGGTGCGGGTCCGAGGCGAACACGTCGAGTCCCTTTTCCAGCAGAATCCGGGTCTTGCCCCCGCGACCGGCGCAGGCGTCCCAGACCGGGCCTTCCCAGATCTCCGGGCCCAGCGCCTCAACGGCCTGACGCGCGGCAAAGGACTGGCGGCACAGTGGGGGATCAGGTTCACCGTCGAAGACGGTGCCCGCGGGCAGGGCGAAACTCATGCCTTCGAGGTCCAGAAGCTCCGGCCAACCCGCGATCTCGGAGTACAGTTCGTCCGCTTCCGGATGACCGAAGAGGTTGAAGCCGAGCGCCGGAGGATTGAGTTGCGCCTCAAGATAATTGGTGGCCGCCTTCTCGCCGTATTCCCGCCACCACATGTCCACCAGCCATTGAGGGCATGAGTACCAGCGGGACAGGAATTCGGGCAGGGACGCATCCTTGCGGAAGAAATCAGGATCGTGGGCATCGCCGCCCAGTTCGGACAACCGGCGCAACACGGCGTTGAACAGCCCGGCCAGCCGCGCGCCCGGCTTGGACTTGGAAAATTCCACGGCCCAATCCACCGAGGCGTAGGCCGGGATCTTGTCCAGGAAAAGGATTTCGTAGGCCGCCACGCCCATGGCCAGCCGCATCTTGGGATTGAGCTTCCCCGGGTCCTTGAGGAATCGGGAGAGGACGTACTCGATGCGCCCCTTGAGCCGCAGATATCCGTAACTCAACTCCGTGGCCAGCCCGACATCGCGCGGATCGTCGATACCGGAGGAAAGGGCCTCGTCCAGAGCGGCCTGGATGTCCTGCCGGTTCATTAGGCAGCGAAACAGGGCTTCTAGGGCCGCCCGCCTCGCCGGAGGCAGGGGCTTTGTGGAACGTGCTTGCATACCAGCCTCATTACGCGCCGAAAACCCCCTTTGGCAAGGGGCCGGACCCGACAAGAAAGTGACAAGGATTACACGGGCCGCCCGCCGGACGGCCCGCATGGACTACTCGAAAAGCTTCTTGGCGGCGTCGCCCGCATCCTTGGCGGCATCGCCCGCGTCCTCGGCGGCCTGATCGATCTTCTTGCCTGCCTTCTCCATGGGGCCTTCCTCGCTGCAACCGAAGGCCGCGAAGGCGAACAGAACCAGACAAGCCGCAACCACGAATTTTTTCCACGTTTTCATTTTGCAATCCTCTTTGGTTAACGATTTTCCAGGCGGCACGCCTGGCTGTAATAGGCCGTCCCGGCACCCATATCCGTGACCGAGGGCCGAATCAGGGCGTTGGCCCCGTGGCCGTATTTCATCCATCCTCCACGGCGCATGAGCACGGCGCGGGGATGCAGATCTTCGACGGTCTCCACCCGAACCTGCATGGCTCCGAGGTCGGTGACCAGGAAAATGTCCCCGGCCGGGTCCAGGACGTTCAGGGCCGGGTTGGACCGGGAAATCCACACGGGCGGCACCCCGCACTGGTCCGCCTCGGCTATCTGCGAATGCAGGGAATCCCCGCGCACCAGAGTCAGCAGTTGCAGCGGGTAGTCGGGGTCCCGCTCCGGTTCGGGATGCAGCGCTTCGGGGAAGCGGTACAGTCCGTCGGGGTGGCCGAAGACCATGTCCTCGAAGGCCACGGAAGGATGGTTCACCTTCGCGAACCCGTTTTCGACGAGTTCGTCATAGGATACGGCGGAAGGCTTGAGCCCCTCGCGCAGGCAGGTCTCCTCGTCAGGAAAAACGATACGCTCGCGCAGCCGCTTCCCCAGATCGGACAGGATGTCGAAATCCGGGCGGGCATGGCCGCGCGGCGCAAGGGCGGGAGCGCAGAGATTGACGTAGTTGTGGACATAGGAGCCGAGCACGTCGCGCCGTTCGAACATGAACGCGGGAGGCAGGATGACGTCGGCCCGCATGGCCGTATCATTCATGAACCCGTCCACGACGACCGTGAACGGCGCGGCCAGGGCGTCGGCCACGGACAGGCCGTCCGGCACCTGGTTGACCACGTTGTGCCCGTCGATCCAGACGAAGTCCACGGGAGGATCGGCCCGCCGGAGTTCCGTTCCCAGGTCCTGCAACAGGAATTGCCGCCGCCTGGACGGTTTCACGCCGCCCTCGACCAGATGCGCCCATGAACCGAAGTTCCGGCTGGAGGAGATGTTGAAATACGCCCCGCCGCCGCGCACCCCGATGTTGCCCGAAATCATGGCCACGGCGTTGATGAAGCGGACGTTCTCTCCGCCGTAGCGATGGCGCTGCAACCCCCAGCCGAGCATTGTGGCCGCATTGCCCTTGTCCGAGTACCATTCGTAGACCAGCTCCGCGTCCTCGGCCGAGACCTCGCAGGCGGCGCACAGGTCGCGAAACTTCAGGCCGTCCACAAGCCCGCGCAGGGCGGGCCAGTTCCCGGTCCGGGTCAGGACCCAGGGGTTGAGGTCGCCCGCCTCGAGAAAGAGCTTGAGCACGGCGGCCGCCAGGAAGCGGTCCGTCCCCGGCCGGATCATCACGTTGACGTCGGAGAACTCGGGCGTGCCGTCGCCGCCCGGGGAGATGGACAACACCTCGACGCCTTTTTCGCGGGCCTTCCGCAACATGGCGAGCTGGTGCACGGAGCACCGGGTCAGGTCGCGGCCCCAGTTGACCACCCGGTCCGCGTTCAGCATGTCCTCGGGCGCGTTGTGGGCCAACGCGCCGAAATCCTTCAGGCACGCCTCGATACCCGTGTCGTCGCACACGCAACCGTACACGGTGGAGGAGCCGAGCCGTTCGAAAAATATGGAGCTGGCCGAGGCGAGCACGCCCCGATAACCGTTGCCATGGACATGCAGGATGGACTCGGGCGCGGTCCGCGCCGCGTCGAGTTTCTCGGCCACGAGGTCCAGGGCCTCGTCCCAGCCGACGGGCGTGAACTTCCCGCCGCGACGGACAAGCGGCTCGGTGATGCGTTCCGCAGCGTCCAGACGCTCGAAATACCGGCTTCCCTTACGGCAGCAAAACCCCTTGGTGAATGGATGCCTCGGGTTGCCCCGGACGGTCCGGTCCTCCGTGTCGACGACCAATGAACAGGCGTCCCCGCAATCCATGGTGCAGGCAGTGACGATCTTCATACGCTATCCCCCTGGCTCCAAGCTTGGAGGATTTGCCGGGCCGGGTCAAATCAAAAGGACGCATCGCCCGCCCCCGGCCGCAGGCGGTCCGCCGCCCACTCTCTTTTTGACAATCCGGTCCGTATGGTCTAACCAGATTCGGTTCCACAGACCCGATCATTTATAAGGATATTGAACGCGAAATGGCGAAAGTACAAAAAATAAAAGGGTTCGCAGACCTTTTCCCGACAGAGGCCGCCAAGTACACTTTCATGGAAGCCTGCGCCCGGGAAATCTTCTCGCGATACGGCTTCGGCGAGCTGCGCACGCCCATCCTGGAAAAGACCGAGTTGTTCCAGAAATCCATCGGCGAAGACACCGACGTGGTCGGCAAGGAGATGTTCACCTTCCCGGACCGCAAGGACCGCTCCCTGACCATGCGGCCCGAAGCCACCGCCGGAGTGGTCCGCGCGTTCATCGAATCCAAGACCCATCAGCCGGGCAATGTTTCGAAATTCTTCACTTTCGGCCCCATGTTCCGCTATGAGCGCCCGCAGAAGGGCCGCCAGCGCCAGTTCCACCAGATCAACGCCGAGGTATTCGGGGCGGACGAGCCCCAGGCCGACGCCGAACTGATCCTCATGCTGACCACGTTCCTGCACCGCATCGGCCTCAAGGACCTGACCGTGGAGCTGAACTCCCTGGGCTGCCATGAATGCCGCCCGGCCTACAAGCAGGCCCTGGTCGACTACTACAAGTCCAAGGACAAGGCGAATTTCTGCGAGGACTGCCAACGCCGCATGGAGACCAACCCCCTGCGCGTGCTCGACTGCAAGGTGCCCGCCTGCAAGGAGCTGGTCCAGGACGCCCCGGTCATAACCGACCACCTCTGCCCGGACTGCGAGGCCCACTTCGCCGATGTCCGCGCCGTGCTGGACGGAGCGGGCGTGACCTACGCCCTGAACCCCCGCCTGGTGCGCGGCCTGGACTATTACGTGCGCACCTGCTTCGAAGTGACCAGCAACGACATCGGCTCCCAGACCTCCGTGGCGGGCGGCGGCCGGTACGACGGCCTGATAAAGAGCCTGGACGGCCCGGACTGCCCCGGCTCGGGCTTCGCCTGCGGCATGGAGCGCCTCGCCCTGCTGCTCGGCGACATCGAACCCGAAGCGCCGGACTTCTATCTGGCCGTGGTGGACGGCGAAGCGGCCAACGAGGCCATGCTCTTCGCCCAGACCCTGCGCGCCAAGGGGCTGCGCGGCGAGGTCAGCTTCGCCGGCGGTTCCATGAAATCCCGGATGCGCGCGGCCAACAAGTCCGGAGCGCGGACCTGCCTGATCCTGGGCGGCAGCGAGCTGGCGGACAACACCATCACCATCAAGGACATGGCTGGAAACCGGGAACAGGAAACCCTGGACCGGGCGCTGTACCTGGCGAGTTTGTAGAGAAAAGCGGAGGGGCAAAGACCGTCACGACGCGGTCGACGATCCCCGCCGCAGGCGCGATAAAAAGTTTGAGAGATTCCTGAGAAAACTTCTTCAAAAGGGTTCTTGGGCAGCCGGAGGCACCCTGCGCAGGGCCGCCAAGGGCACTAAATACGAGATACCGGAGAGACAATGTCCGAGCAAGAGAGAGATTACGACGAGTACCGCGTCATTGAAGACCTCGCGGGCTGGCGGCGTACGCACCACAACAACGAGCTGACCTCCGCCAACATGGACGAAGAGGTCTGCCTCATGGGCTGGGTCCAGTTCCGCCGCGATCACGGCGGGCTGATTTTCCTGGACCTGCGCGACCGCGAGGGCCTGACCCAGGTGGTCTTCAACCCCGAGGACAACGCCGAAGTGCACGAGCGCGCCCACGCCATCCGCCCCGAATACGTGGTGGCGGTCAAGGGCAGGGTCCGCCCGCGCCCCGAAGGCATGGCCAACCCGAACATGATCACCGGCGAAATCGAGATCGAGGTCTCCGAGTACAAGCTGCTCAACACCTCGGAAACTCCGCCCTTCCCCATTGAGGACCGCGTAGAGGTTTCCGAGAACCTGCGGCTCAAGTACCGCTTCCTGGACCTCCGCCGCCCCTCCTTGGCCCGGAATTTCATCATCCGCAACAAGGCCGCGCAGTCCGTGCGCCGCTACCTGGACGGCCTCGGCTTCCTCGAAGTGGAAACCCCGGTGCTGACCAAGTCCACCCCCGAGGGCGCGCGCGACTTCCTGGTGCCTTCCCGGGTCAACCAGGGCGAGTTCTACGCCCTGCCCCAGTCCCCGCAGCTGTTCAAGCAGATGCTCATGGTCTCGGGCATGGACCGCTATTTCCAGATCGTCAAATGCTTCCGCGACGAGGACCTGCGCGCAGACCGCCAGCCCGAATTCACCCAGATCGACATCGAAATGTCCTTCGTGGACGAGGCGCTGATCCAGGACATGGCCGAAGGCATGGTCCGGACGCTGTTCAAGGAAACCATCGGCGTGGCCCTGCCCGACAGGTTCCCCCGCATGACCTTCGCCGACGCCATGCGCGACTACGGCGTGGACAAGCCGGACCTCCGCTTCGAGCTCAAGCACATCGACATCACCGACGTTTTCAAGGGCTCCGGCTTCAAGGTCTTCGCCTCCTCCGAACTGGTCAAGGTAATGGTCGTGCCCGGCGGGGCCGAGCTGTCCCGCAAGGAGATCGACGAATACACCAAGTTCGTCGAGATTTACGGCTCCAAGGGCCTCGCCTGGATCAAGGTCAAGGAGGACGGCGAGTGGCAGTCCCCCATCGTCAAGTTCTTCTCCGAGGAAGAGATCAACGAGCTGCGTGAGCGCACCGGCTGCAAGCCCGGCGACATTCTCTTCTTCCAGGCCGGTCCGGCAGATATCGCCAACGCCGCGCTCGGCAACCTGCGCTGCGAACTGGGCAAGCGGTTCGGCCTCATCAAGGAGGGCGAATTCAAGCCCGTCTGGATCACCGACTTCCCGCTGCTCGAATGGGACCCCGACGAGAAGCGTTTCATCGCCCGGCACCATCCCTTCACCTCGGCCCGTCCCGAGCAGATGCAGATTCTCAAGGAAGACCCGGCTCAGGCCATCGCGCGAGCCTACGACCTGGTCATGAACGGCTTCGAGGTCGGCGGCGGCTCCATCCGCATCCACACCGAGGAGCAGCAGCAGGCCATGTTCTCCGCCCTGGGCATCAACGAGGAGGAGGCCCGCGACAAGTTCGGCTTCCTCATGGACGCCCTCAAGTTCGGCGCGCCGCCGCACGGCGGCATCGCCTTCGGTCTGGACAGGCTGGTCATGATCCTGACCGGGTCCAAGTCCATTCGTGACGTCATCGCCTTCCCCAAGACCCAGAAGGCCACCTGCCTCATGACCGAAGCTCCGTCCGCCGTGCCCAGCAAGCAGCTCCGCGAACTCGGCATCCGCCTGCGCGAGAAGAAAAAAGAAGAATAATGGAAGAGGCGGGAGGGAACCTGTCGAAAGGTTTCCCTCCCGCGCTCCCTTCTTCAACGCATATCACCGGTTCGCGGGCCTACGCCCGCGGAGCGGTCCGGAATCCGGCCTGTTTTCCCAGAGGACTGGCCTTTTGAATTTCCGTACTTATTAAGTTAAGAGTCAGTACCCATACGCCGCAACACGAAGCGAACGCCCCGCGTCCGTTCCCGCGGCGTAAAGGATAACAATAAGGGCACACGGGGACGGATATTCCCAAAGATGGCGCGACAACGCCACTTACCGACGGATTTCTCTTCCTTATCCCGGCCGCCGGAGGCAAGAATAATGAAATTGGAAATATGTACCTGGCCTGACGACGTCCTGGCCGCCAAGGCCGAACCCGTCGGCGAAATCACCCCCGAGCTCCAGGAACTCATCGAAAACATGGTGGAAACCATGTACGAATCCGACGGAGTGGGGCTGGCCGCGCCGCAGGTGGACAAGTCCATCCGGCTCATCTGCGTGGACCAGACCGGTCCCAAGGAAAGGGGCGATCTGCGCGTCCTCATCAACCCCGAAATCATCGATTCCGACGGTGAAGTGGAGTCCGAGGAAGGCTGCCTGAGCTGCCCCGAGTTCAACATCACGGTCAAACGCCGCCAACGGGTCAAGGTCAAGGCCCTGGGCCGCGAAGGCGAGGAAATCAGCCTGGACGCGGACGGCCTCCTGGCCATCATCCTCCAGCATGAGATCGATCATCTGGACGGCGTGACCCTGGCCGACCGCGCGGGCCGCCTGAAAAAAGCCATGTACCGCAAGAAGGCCGCGAGATGGAAGAGATAGCCGGTTCCAACCAGGGCACGCCCGAATCCTGGGGCGCGGTAAACCTGAAGCCCCTTCGCGTGGTTTTCATGGGCACCCCGGACTTCGCCGCCGAAGCCCTGGAAATTCTGCTCAAATTCGACGCGGCCGACATTGTCGCCGTGTACACCCAGCCGGACAGGCCATGCGGACGCGGACGCCAGTGCAAGCCCTCGCCGGTCAAGCAGGTGGCCTTGGAGCACGATATCCCCGTGCTCCAGCCGGTGAATTTCAAGGACCAGGCCGATATCGACGAACTGGCCGCCCTGAAGCCGGACCTGCTGGTGGTGGCGGCCTACGGGCTGATCCTGCCCCAGGCGGTGCTCGACATCCCGGCCGTGCTGCCCCTGAACATCCACGCATCGCTGCTGCCCCGCTGGCGCGGCGCGGCCCCGATCCAGCGGGCCGTCGAAAACGGCGACGTGGTCACCGGCATCTCGATCATGAAGATGGAGGCCGGGCTGGACACCGGGCCGGTCATGGTCCAACGCGCCCTGCGCATCGGCCACAACGACCACGCCGGAACCATTCACGACGAACTGGCGAAGTTGGGCGGCATCTGCATTTGCGAGGCTCTCGCCCGACTCCAGACCGGAGCTTACGACCTGAAGCCCCAGGATGATTCGCTGGCCACCTATGCGAAGAAGCTGGAGAAAAAGGAAGGCGAAATAGACTGGAACCGTCCCGCCGAGGATATCCACAACCGCATCCGCGCCATGTATCCGTGGCCCGGCGCGTTCTTCGACTGGACCAACCCGGAAGGCAAAGCCCTGCGCCTCAACGTGACGCCCGGCGAGATTTCCGACGAGTCCGCTCCCAAGGTCGCCCCGGGCACCATCCTGGGCGAAATGGAAGGAAAGCTGGCCATCGTCACCGCCGACAAGGTATACCTGACACCCGAGGTCAAGCCGCAAGGCAAGAAGGGCATGGACGCCACGGCCTTCACCTGCGGATACATGAAGGAATGCAAATAGGTACACCCCTGGACCAGCCCCGGTCCGTCCGACGGGCGCGCAAACGCCTTTTCATCGGCCTGATCAGCATCGCCTGCCTGGTCATTTGCCTTTTTCTGGGCCTGCTCTGGCTGGTGCCCTACATCGGCCTGGACAACATCCACCCATCCGCCAAATGGGTGCTCGGCGCGGCGGTCGTGGGCCTCATCGGGCTGGTCTGCGTGGCCTATTGGGGATTGTTCCTGAACATCATCACCAAGAAGCCGCTGCCCGGCGCGCGCCGGTTCCGAGGACTGACCATCAAGCTGTTCCTGCCGCTCATGGTCCTGCTGGGCCGGGTGTTCGGCATCGAAAAGGAACTCATCAGGCTCTCGTTCATCTCGGTGAACAACGACCTGGTTCTGGCCGAGGCCAGGCGGTACGCGCCGAACGAGATCCTCCTGCTCATGCCGCACTGCCTACAGAACTCCAAATGCGACCGGCGGCTGACCTACGACATCAACAACTGCGTGCGCTGCGGCAAATGCTCCATGGCCGGGCTGCTCGATCTGCACGACAAGTACGGGGTGAACCTGGCCATCGCCACAGGCGGAACCATCGCCCGCCGCATCGTCGTCCAGCTCCGCCCGAAATTGATAATCGCCGTGGCCTGCCACCGCGACCTCTCCTCGGGCATCCAGGACACCTACCCGTTGCCCGTATACGGCGTGCTCAACGAACGGCCGCACGGCCCCTGCCTCGACACCACCGTATCCCTGCCCATCGTCGAGAAAATGCTCGCCCGCTTCATCGATCCGGACAAGGCCAAGGACGGCCGGACCATATCAACGGGCGAGGCCGCCCGGTCGTAACCGGGCAGCCGCCTCACGCGTAACGCCGCCCCCTAGTCGTGGGTGGCCCACATGCCGCTGTAGACCCAGCCGTAATACTTGCGGGCGATATGCACCGCCACCTCGGAAGCGTCGTCCAGGCCGAACTTGGGTACATCCACGGCCACGCTCTGATTCGAGACCATGGCGATGAGCTTCTTCGACTGCTGGTTGTTCCGGCCGCAAAGGGGATGGTCGTGCGCCTCCTGGCGGAAGACCTCGATCTTGGGCTGATCGGAATTGAAATATCCTTCAGCCAGGACCACATCCTTGTCGGCAAGCAAAGTCTCGGCGAGTTCCTCCAGGGAGCGTTCCCGATCCACGGACTGGATCATGGCCACACGCTCGGGCGAGGAGACAACCACGGTCTCGGCTCCGGCCTGCTTGAGCCGCCAGGAGTCCTTGCCCTTCACGTCCATCTCGAAGGTATGGGCGTCGTGCTTGACGGCTCCCACGGTCAGGCCGAGCTTCTGCAACTCGGGCACAAGTTTTTCCAGGAACGTGGTTTTGCCGGCTTTTTTCTTGCCGATGATGCAGAATATATGCTGAGTCATTTTAAGCCCCTATGTTTTGAAATACAGGAACGCGCCCGGACTCCCGCCATTGGGGTCGGACGCGGCACAGCCATACTTTTCAGTTTATATAAAGGGAACCAGGGGCGCAATCCTTTACAACCCATGGGCCGGGTGCCAATATGAATGGGATATATTTACCTCCCCGCTTTCGCGGCAGGCCGCCGCGGAGCGGGAAAAAGGCCGCGCCGAAGGCGCATACAGGGGATGCAAGGGTGTGAGCCCTTGCCCGCCGGAGGCGAAATCACCCGACCATTGCCGCAAAGCGGCTTTCAATGCCTGATTTCGTCTTCAGGGAGTTAAAGGAACAGTTCCCATATGAATGGGATAAAAGCTGCAAACACCCCAAGGGAGCCCATGCAAACACCCATTTCCCGCAAGGACGCCATCCGAAAGCTGCTCGGCCTCACTCGCCCGGCCGGGAAAGCGGCCGTTTCCCCCATGGACGGGATCGGACTGGCTTCGGTCCTGGACGTGGCCGCCCTGTGCGATGTGCCCGAGCAGGCCTGCTCGGTGCGCGACGGGTACGCCGTGCGCAGCCGGGACGTGGCCGAGGCCGGGGACATGACCCCGGTGCGGCTGGAGGTGAACGGGTGCATCCGGGCCGAATCCAGGGCCCCTGCCCCCATCGAGGCCGGGAAGGCCGTACGGGTCTTGACCGGAGGTCCTGTCCCGCCCGGCGCGGACGCTGTGCTGGCCGAGGAGGATGTGGAGGAGCTGGCTGGCGCCATACTGGTCCGCGAGCCCGTGCGCGAAGGATGGTACGTCCGCCCTGCGGGCGGTGAAATTTCTGCGGGCACGATGATCGCCCCGGCCGGGACGTTGGTCACGCCCCAGGGTGCAGCGGTCATGACCCGGACCCGGGTCGAGTCCATCCAGGTCCGCCTCCGGCCGCGCGTCCGGCTCACGGCTCTCGGCAGCGAGCTGGCCAAACCGGGCGAGAGCCTGAGCGGCACGGCCCGATTCCCCGCGGACAACCTGGTTCTGCTCCGGGGCCTCTTCGAGGCGGCGGGGGCGCAGGTGGAGCGAACGTCGGTGGTCCCTGACGATCGCGACCGGCTGGTGGACGCCCTGTCCCGGGACGACCTGCCCGAGATCGTGGCCACCACGGGCGGCACCGGCAACAGCGAACGGGATTTCGCCTTCGAGGCGGCGAAGGAGAGCGGCTTCACGCCGGTCTTCAAACGCATCGACATCCGACCCGGCAGGAACATGTTCGCGGCCGTGCGCGGCAACACCCTGCTCTTCGGCCTGCCCGGGCCTCCCGCCGCCGGGCACGCCTGTTTCCACGCGGTCATCCTTCCGGTTATCCACCGATTGCTCGGCCTGCCCGAACCCGAACCCCGCATGGCCCGCTTCACGCAATCCATCAACGCGCGGGCCGGTTCCGAGTGGCTCGTGCAATGCGAACTCGCGGTCCGAGGCTCCACCCTGACCGCCACCCCGCTGGCCGGCAAAACCCTGCCCCCCATGCACGGGCTCGCCCTGGCCCATGGCCTCGCCGTCCTGCAAAGCGGCCAGACCGTCAGCCCCGGCGACGAAACCGAAATACTGACAACCCTATTCTGACAGCCCGATGTTCCGGGTGAAGAGGAGCCCCTTCGGGGAGTGTTCGAATCCCGCGGATTATAACATCCCTGTCCGGAGACATGCGTTACGCTTGCGCCGGAGTCATGGACGCGCGAGCCTCCCCACGATCCCCCGGCCTCCGGCCTGGACGAAGACGGCATTCCAAGCCGGAGCACATGCCTCGGTGCCCGCACCGGGCCAACTCGGCGAAATGCTTTGTCACGGACCTTTCGATAGGCCGTCACGAAGATGTAACATCACAGGTCTATCACTACGTCACACGTTGACGAGGAATAGTTTTATCATAATTTTTTAAGGAAGGTACTTCTGATGAAAAAATTGCTCATTGCTTTCGTGACACTGGCTGTTCTGAGCGTTTCCGCTCTGTCCTTCGCCGCGGAAATCCGCGTCAAGGGTTCCACCACCGTCGACCCGGCCATGAAGAAGCTGGTGGCCGCCTACCAGACCGCCAATCCGGGCGTGAATTTCTCCATCTCCGCCACCGGCTCCGGTGACGGCGCCAAGGCCATCATCAACAAGACCGCCGACATCGGCATGATGTCCCGCGACATGAAGACCGCCGAAATCGAAAAGTGCAAGGCCAACGGCATCGAGCCCGTCAAGTTCGTCATCGCCCTGGACTGCCTGGTGCCCATCGTCCACCCCTCCAACCCGGTTTCCATGATCACCACCGCCCAGCTCAAGGACATGTACCAGGACAAGATCCGCAACTGGAAGGATGTCGGCGGTAACGACGGCATGATCGCCCTGTTCTCCCGCGAGACCAACTCCGGCACCTACGAGGTGTGGCACGAGAAGGTCATGGAGAAGAAGGATGAATTCGACATGGTCTCCCGTATGCCTTCCAACGCCGCCATGTCCGCCAAGATCGCCGGCAACAAGAAGGGCATCGGCTACGTCGGCCTGGGCTTCCTGAACCCCAAGGTCAAGGCTCTGACCGTCAACGGCGTGGTTCCCTCCGTCGAGACCGGCAAGGACGGCTCCTACCCCCTGTCCCGCACCCTGAACCTGTACACCGGCGGACAGCCCTCCGGCGAAGCCGCCAAGTTCATCGACTTCATCATGTCCCCCGCCGGTCAGAAGATCGTCGCCGAAGTCGGTTTCGTCCCGGTCAAGTAACTGAAACGAAACGACTGATTCAGACCTGAAAACACCCCGTCGGGGCGCCTGACGCGCCCCGACGGGATCACGCTTGAGAAAGAGGCGAGAATAAATGCTCTCACGCTCCAATAAGGAAAAGCTCATCAAGGGACTCTTTCTGATGGCCGCCAGCGCGTCCATCATCGCCCTGGGCCTTATCATGTATTTTCTGGTGTCCGAGGCGCTGCCCACCTTCATGGGCTTCAACGCCATGGGTGAAAAATTCCAGGGCGTCGGCGTCCTCGACTTCATCTTCGGCACCCAATGGAAACCGGTTTCCGAGACTCCCCAGTGGGGCATCCTGCCCCTTATCATGGGCTCCGTCTGGGTGACGCTGTTTTCCTCGATCATCGCCATCCCCCTGGGCATCATGACGGCCGTGTACCTGGCCGAAATCGCGCCGCGCAGGGTCCGCGAAATCGTCAAGCCCATGGTCGAGCTGCTGGCCTCCCTCCCCTCGGTCGTCATCGGCTTCTTCGGCATGGTCGTCGTCGCTCCGATCCTGCTCAACCTTTTCGACATCCGGTTCGGCGTGAACATGCTCAACGCCTCGATCATGCTCGCGTTCATGGCGGTGCCCACCATCACCTCCATCGCCGAAGACGCCATCCACTCGGTGCCCGACGAAGTGCGCGAAGGGTCCCTGGCCCTGGGCGCGACCCGTTTCGAAACCATCTGGCGAGTGGTGTTGCCCTCATCCCTGTCCGGTCTTTCCACCGCGGTCATCCTGGGCATGTCACGCTCCATCGGCGAAACCATGGTCGTGCTCATGGTCGCGGGCGGCGCCGCGCGCATCCCGACCTCCATCTTCGACCCGGTCCGGCCCATGCCCGCCTCCATCGCCGCGGAAATGGGCGAGACCAGCTTCGGCCTGGAAATGCACTACTTCGCCCTGTTCGCCATCGCCATGGTCCTGTTCGTCATCACTTTTCTCTTCAACCTCCTGGCCGACCACATCGCCCACAAATATAAGCAGGTCGGCTCGGCCAGCCTCTAGGAAAAGGACATGTCAGAAATGGTAAGCACCGATATGACCATGAACGGCTCCAACATACCGGACACCCCGGGCCTGCGCTTCAAGCGCAAGGCCACCCAGGAAATCTGGTTCACCCTGTTCCGCATCGCCGTGGGCATCAACGGGTTGGCCCTGTTCATCATCGTCGGCTACATGATTTACTACGGACTGCCGGCCATCACCTGGGACTTCCTGACCACCCAGCCCACCGAGGGCGGACTGGCGGGCGGCATCTTCCCCTGCATCGTGGGCACCTTCTACCTGTCCATCGGCTCCATGGCCCTGGCCCTGCCCCTTGGCGTGGCGGCCGCCATCTACCTGCATGAATACGCCATGCCCGGCCCGTTCATGCGCGTGGTCAGGCTGTGCATCAACAACCTGGCGGGCGTCCCGTCCGTGGTCTTCGGGCTGTTCGGCATGGCCTTCTTCGTGGCCGCCCGCGATCTCGGCGGCCTCGGCATGGGCGTGTCCATCGCCGCGGGCTGCATGACCCTGGCCGTGCTCATCCTGCCGGTCATCATCGGCACCTCCGAGGAGGCGCTCAGGAGCGTTCCCGACACCTACCGCGAGGCCTCCCTGGGCCTGGGCGCGACCAAGTGGCAGACCATCTTCAAGGTCGTCCTGCCCTCGGCCATGCCCGGCATCCTGACCGGCTCCATCCTGTCCATCTCCCGCGCGGCGGGTGAGACAGCGGCCATCATGTTCACT
This sequence comes from Desulfovibrio sp. Fe33, assembly GCF_028532725.1. Classification (NCBI taxonomy): domain Bacteria; kingdom Pseudomonadati; phylum Thermodesulfobacteriota; class Desulfovibrionia; order Desulfovibrionales; family Desulfovibrionaceae; genus Desulfovibrio; species Desulfovibrio sp. Fe33. The sequence goes on along the minus strand of NZ_JAQKGU010000013.1, from coordinate 32,742 downwards.
GCGGCGGCCAGCTACAACCCGACCCTGCCGACCTCCATCTTCAACGAGGTCATGGCCCTGCCCTACCAGATTTACTCCCTTTCCGTTTCCTCCACCGACCCCGAGGCCACCTTACCTCTCCAGTACGGCACTTCGCTCGTGCTGGTGGCCCTGGTGTTGGGCATGAACCTGATCGCCATCATGTTGCGCTCCCGCCTTCGCAAGAAGCTGGGTTAGCCTGACGGCGGACGGCGAAGCCCCCCGCGCCTAACCGGCTCGGGGGGCTTTCTCTTGGGGAACTATTCCGTTGACTCTCTGAAGACAAAAATCAGGTGTTGAAAGCCGCTTTGCGGCAATGGTCGGATGATTTCGCCTCCGGCGGGCAAGGGTTCGCACCCTTGCATCCCCTGTATGCGCCTTCGGCGCGGGCTATTCCCCGCTCTGCGGCGTCCTGGCCGGAAAGCGGGAGATAGGTCCCTTTTACATGAATCAGAAGCGATAAGAGTAGCGGCTAGAGGCTCCCGTAAAGACGCAGATAATCGCCTACCATGCGCTCGACGGCAAACTTTCTGCCCCCGGACAGGAAAGCCTCCTGGCCCATCTGGCGGACCATGGACCGGCTGGACAGGACCGATCTGGAGGTCTCGACGAATTGGCCGATGTCGCCGGGCGGCACGAGCATCCCGGTCATGCGGTCCACGATCTGCTCGGGTATCCCGCCCACGGCGTAGGCCACGACGGGCAGCCCGGCGGCCATGGCCTCCAGGACGACCAGGGAATGGTTGTCCGCGCGCGTGGGATAGAGCAGCGCGTCGGACGCGGCCATGAGCATGAACAGTTTCCCACGGTCCACATAGGGCCACAGGATGAAATCGTCCCGCCGCTCCTCCCGGTCGCCGCCCACCGCGAAACAAACCAGGTCGGGCATGTCCGCCTTCAGACGCTCCCATATTTCCTTCCAGGCGTCCCCGGATTTGTAAGCCGCGTTCATGCCGCCGTGGGCCGCGAACAGGGCCACCCGCGCCCCGGGATGTATGCCGAACATCTTACGGGCCTCGGCCTTGCCTATCCTTTCCATAGGCCACGGAATGCCGTTGGGGATGATCTTCACCGGCCGCAGCAGATGGGTCTTGGCGAGCCGCGCCAGCCATCGGGACGGGGCGGCGAGAACGGGTTCCAGCCGCGCGATCTCGGCCAGCTTGCGCTTGCGCACCGCGTTCGCGTCCGGGAAATTGCGCGGGCAGGGGTCGGCGCAGCCGCTCTCGGACATGGGACAGCCCAGCGGATAGGGACAGCCGCCGGTGAACAACTCGCAATCGTGCAGAGTGATGACCGTCTTCACCCCCGTGGGAATGGAACCGAGCAGGGTGGGCCAGTCCCCCGTGCAATGCACATGGACGATGCCCCCCCTGGGGATGTGCGCTCCGAGATCCTCGGGCGATATCGCCTCGCCCTCGGACTGCTCGGCAAGCTCGAAGGTCAAATGCGCGTCCACGCCCCCCAATTCGAGGCCGTCGATGAGAAGCTGCGCAACCCGCGTGGCCCCTCCGCTCGACTCCAGGCCGGTATGATGAACAATCGGTGGCAGGCGCATGGCCTAGCGGTCCACCTTTTCCATATCCAGAACCATGTTCACCAGGTCCGGGTCGTTGGGGTCAGGCGAAATCTCGAAACCGAACTTCCGGGACAGCCCCTGCATGGCCTTGTTCTCGATCATGGTCTGGCCGGTGAGCAGCCTGGTGCCCCGGTCCTTGGTATACCGGATGCCCTTGTGGAAGAGCATGGACCCGAGCCCCGAGCCCTTGAGATCGGAACGGACCACGATGGCGAACTCCGCTTCGGAGTTGTCCGGCCTGGTGTTGGTGCGCATGACGCCCAGGGTCTCGGGGTCGCCGCGCTCGTCCAAGGCAGTCGCGATGAAGGCCATCTCCCGGTCGTAATCGATCTGGGTGAAGCGGGCGATATCCTTGTGGTCGAACTCGCGCTGGACCACGCCGAAGAAACGCAGCCGCAGGTCCTCGTCCGAAAGGCTTCCGAGAAAGGCGCGATGGGTGGCCTCGTCCTCGGGCCGGATGGGGCGCAACGTGACCTGCCGCCCGCTCTTGATGGTGACGCACTCCTCAAGCTCGCGCGGATACGGCCGGATGGCCAGCCTGGATTCGCCCACGCCCTCGAAAGGCGCTATCTCCACCTTCGCGTCCAGGGCAAGAACGCCCTCGGAGTCGGCATATAGCGGGTTGATGTCGATGCTCGTGATCTGCGGCACGTCCACGATGAGCTGCGATATCTGGATGATCGTCAGGCAGATGTCGTCGATGTCCGCCGGTAGATGGGACGGCGTGCCCTTGAGCAGGGTCGCTATGCGGGTCCGCCCCACCAGCTCGCGCGCCAGGGACATGGACAGCGGCGGCAGGGTGAGGGCCTGGTCCTGGATCATTTCGCGGGCCATGCCCCCGTGCCCGAATTGGAGCACCGGGCCGAACGTGTTGTCCAGATGGGCCGAAACGGAAAGCTCGTGCGCGCCGGGCCTGCGCCCCATCTTCTGGACCGTGAACCCCTCGATGTAGGCGTCGGGCCGCTCCCGGCTGCAACGGGCCAAAATGGAGGCCGCGCCTTCCCATACGCGTTCCGGAGTCTCCAGGTCGAGCAGCACGCCGCCCACGTCGAAGGGCTGGGGAATCTGCGGACTCCTGAGCTTCAAGGCCACGGGATAGCCGAGCGCGTCGGCCGCGATGACCGCCTCCTTGGCGGACACGGCGATGCGGGTTTCGACCACGGGGATGCCGTAGGCGGCCAAAATGTCTTTCGCCTCGGGCTCCGTCAGAGCCTCCCGCCCGGTCTTGAGCGCGGCCCGCACGATCTCCCGCGCCCGCGCCGTGTCCGGAAAGAAATCCGAAGGCAGGGAGTCCGGGGTCTCGATGAGCATTTCCTGGTTGTGCAGGTACTCGGCCATGTACAGGAACGCCTGAACCGCCTGGGTGGGGGTCTCGTAGGTGGGGATGCCCGCGTTGCGGAAGACCTCCCGGGCCTGCCCCGCCTTGCCGGAGCCGAGCCAGGCCGTCAGGACCATGCGCCGCACCCGCTTCAGGGAATCGCGGATGGCCTCGGCCACCTCCACGTCGGGCTGGGCGGTCCAGGGCACATGCATGGCCAGGATGCCATTGGAATTCTTGTCCTTGATGAGCAGCTTGAGGACCTCGGAATAGGCCTTGCCGTCGGCGTTGAACGGGATGTCCACGGGGTTCGCGCGGGACCAGTTCTCCTCGCCGAGCACGGTGTCGATGGCCTTGATGGTTTCCTCGGACAGGGGAGCCAGCTCCCCGCCGCCCACCAGCAGCCGGTCGGCGGCCAGGATGCCCGCGCTGGTCCCGTTGGTCAGGATGGCCAGCTTGCGGCCATGGACCTGCCGGGGCGCGGACAGGGTCTGAGCCGCGTCGAACAGCCCGTCGATGTCCTCCACCCGAAGCATACCGGCCCGGCGGAAGGCCACATCGTAAATTTCGTCGGAATTCCGGCGGCCGCCCGTGCCGCGCAGCTTGAGGTCGCCGAGCACGGTGTCCAGCGCCTGGCCCGGCCGAATGACCAGCACAGGCTTGTTGCGCGAGGCGGCCCTGGCGGCGGACATGAACTCGCGGGCGTCCTTGACCGACTCCACATACAGCATGATGGACCGGGTCAGCGGGTCCGATCCCAGATAGTCGAGAATATCGGCGAAGGTCACGTCCACGCGGCTGCCGAGGGCGACCATGTGCGAAAAGCCCACGCCCTTGTCGATGGCCCAGTCCAGAACCGTGGCGAAAAGCGAATCCGATTGGGAGATGAAGGCCACCTTGCCCGGCTCAACCCGCGCATGGGCCAATGAAGCGTTCAGGTTCAGGGACGGAACCATGAACCCCAGGGATTTGGGGCCGAGGATGCGGATTTCCGGAGGACGGGCGATGGACAGGATGGTGGATTTGATGTCGAGGCTCTCCTCCCGGGACATGGAGGCGAACCCCGCGCCCATGAGCACCGCGCCGCGCGTACCCCGCTCCTTGAGGGAGTGGATGACCTCCGGGACCTCATCCAGGGGCGAACAGACCACGGCCAGATCGGGAGTCTTGGGCAGATGCTTGACCGAAGGATAGGTCAGCACCCCGGCGATGGCCTCGGCCTGCGACGAAACCGGCATGACCGGTCCCATAAACCCTCCGGCCATGATGTTGCGCATGACGATGTTGCCCGCATTCCTGGGATCGTTGGTGGCGCCGATGACCGCGACGGATGTGGGTTTGAAGAGATATTCGAGGTTGGTGACGCTCATGTGGCTCCTTGGCGTGTCGTGACGTAAGCGGTTTAGACAAAGGATAGCGTGTTTTACCGTAACGAGGCAACAGCAGAATGGACGCGGAGAGCTCCCGGCCATTTCCCCGACGGCCGCGCCTTTCCGACTTTCGCATCAAGATTTCCATACAACTCTAAAGTTTTCTAATGGACACGCGATAAGTCTTTTGAGGGGATGTCCACGCAGACAACAAAGGAGTGCGGACCATGGCTATCGAACCCTTGATGCAACAGACTGGGACCTTCGTTGACGCGCTGGCCGTCAAGACCGCGGCGACGAGCAAGACCGAGGCCGAAGCCGCCATGGACGCGCGTGTGCCCGACCAGGGAGACACGGTGACCATCTCCGAGGAGGGCCGCGCCCTCATCGCTCTCGAAATGCCCGGTGAAACCGAGGAGTCCGACCAGGAAAAGGACATGGACCAGACCATCCAGACCCTCAAGGACCGCATCCAGAAGCTTGAGGAGGAGATCGAGGCCCTTGAGGACGGCGACCTCCCCGAAAACCGCAAGATGACGCAAATGCAGGAAAAGCAGACCATGCTCATGGACCTGCGCGACCAGTTGCTCAAGGCCCAGCAGACCAAGCTCAAGGTCGACGGCATGGCCGACGGCGGCGGCACCCGCGCCAACGGCTTCGGCAACTCGGCTGAGACCTTCTAGCGGCGATCCCGCGCGGTCCTCCCCGCCGCGGTTTCCCCCTGGCCGGTCTTTCCGGCCTCATTTCGCCCCCCGCTCCCGGTGCGGCGAATATCCCCCTTGACGCCCTTTTTCCCACTCGTATATTGTGAATATACGCCGAAAGGCCCGTTGCGGGCGATCGCGGACCAGGGACGGTCGGCTCGGCGGGGAGAACGATCCCATGTCCATGGGAGTAACTGACTTCATAGTGGCCGGACCTCCCGGCCAGGTCACGGCGGGCCCTGCGGGAACCTTCCAGGCAGTCCAGGCCGGACAGGTCTCCATCGGCGAGCCAGGCCACGTGCCCATCGACACCACGCCCGCGCGCGTGCCCATCGACACGTCCATGGCGCGCATTCCCTATGCCGCGCCCACCGGCGCGCCCGTGAACATTTCCGGCGGCCCCGGCGGGGGAGGCGGTAGCGCGTCTTCGGGCATATCCATCCTGAATGTCGGAGGAGGGGGCTCTGTCGCAGGCCCCGTCTCCGGCTCGGGCGGAAGTTCGACCTCGGGCGGAAGTTCGACCTCGGGCGTCGTCTCCACCTCAGGCGGCATCGTCCAGTCCTCCGGCGGAGGCGCAACCAGCCAAAACACATCCGGCGGCGGCCCAGTCTCGGGCGGGGCCAACGTGCCCATTTCCACCGAATCCGGCCGAAGCGGCATGGCCCAGTCCATGGGCGGCGGTTCCGTCCAGATCGGCGGCGCGCCCGGTGCGAGCGGTTCCGGCGGCGGCCCAGTCTCGGGCGGAGCCAATGTGCCCATCTCCACGGAAAGCGGACGCCCGCCCATCGCGCAGGCGACGGGCGGCGGCACGGTCGGTTCCTCGGGCGGCGGCTCCGTAGAACGGCCCGGCTCCTCCCCGGCCTCGGCCACAGGCAACGTGGCCATCGCGCCTGCTATGGGCGTCCAGCCGGTGTCGCCCGGAGGCCATGTGGAGATCGCCCCGCACATCGGATTTTCCATGCCTTCCCTGACGGGCTTCGTGCCGGTCTCTCCAGCCGGGACCATCATGGCCCACCGCATGACCAACCCGCACGGCATGTACTTCGGCCACACCCAGAACTGGCCGAGCGATGTTATCCACCACTCGCGCCAAACCGCGCCCTACATTCCTGCGGATGTGCCGATGGCCCCGTGGATACCCACCGCCGACGGCTACGAAGAGCCCTTCACCACGCCCAAGGTAGACTTCGACCAGGACTCGGGAACGGGAACAACCATCGACATGCGGTTCGAATATTCCCTGAACATCGACCAGACCCAGGACATCGAACAGAACAGGGAAGTGATCTACAACCAGACCGTGGACCAGAACCTGGACCTGTCCATGAACTCGGTCATCGAACGCAGCGACCGCAACACCGTGCAGTACGAATTCGACAACTCCACCACCCGGACACTTGACCTGTCCTCCGAACGGACCACCGAAAACACCCACAACGTCACGCAGAATTTCAACAGGAACAACGACTTCTCCTCCGAGACCACCGTTGTCAACGCGCTCGGTCCGGCCAGCCAGGACACTTCCTATGCCTTCGACAACTCGTCGCGCACCATCCTCAACTTCGACGCGCCGGAACGCACCGGCGGCGACATCGTGGTCGGCAACGCATAGTCGGAAAAACCGAAACACGAATCAAACAACCTTCGCCGAAGGCGACATAAAAAGTTTCGGAGAGTCCAGAGAACCCTTTTCAAAGGGTTCTCTGGCGGGGTCCGGGGCGGCGCCCCGGCGGGTGCAGGGCCGCGCCCTGCCCTCCCCGAAGGGGCCAATCTCCCTAATCGACCATCAAACTCGTGGTCTGGAATACGCAGGGGTCGGTGAAGCCGTACAGCCGGGCGAAGCGGAAGAGGCGTTTGTCGAACCGCCCCCGGTCGTCGGCGCGGACGCCCATGATTTTGGGCAGGCCGAGCCGACGGGCCTCTGATTTGAGCCATTCCACGTCCCCCGACAGATTCCGGCGCACGTCCGGTCCCCAACGGGTCATGGTCAGGTGCAGTTCGAGATAACCGCCCCGGTCGGCTATGGCGCTGACGCCATAGACAACGCGGCCGTCGGTCAATTCAAGCCAGCGGTACGCCCCGTCATCCGGGAAGTGGGCCAGGAGCTCGGGACGATCGAATGTTTCATGCACGGCCATGGCTTCCTCCGAACGGATTGAAGTCGTTGTCGGCCCGAGCCGGGCGGGGTCCTGCTTCGGGCTGACGGAATCCCACGGCGAAGTAGCGGAATCCGTCCGCCGCGTGACTGGTCCAGTCATGCACGGGCCGGGACGAGAAGTCGGAGGTCCGGTCGTTGAAGGAGCGCCTGTAGTGCCGCAACGCTTCAAGGCCGGGACCGCAGCGGGTCTCGTCGAACCAACAGCGCGGCAGGATCGTGCGCACGGCGTTGATGCCGTCCTGGATGGGAATATTGGCCGCGATGTTGAAACGGATTCCCAGGGACCGGGCCGTTTCCAGGCGCGACCGGCCGGTGCCGAGCTCGCGCACGCGGATGTCGTGGGGCGCGATGTGCGTGCCGTACTTGTACCCTTTGGCGTCGAGAACACGGGCGTAATGATCCAGCCCCTCGCCGCAGGCCTCGTAGTAGTCGATGACCGCGAAGGTGCCGCCGGGCTTGGCCTGAACGAACCAGATGGAGGTGGAATCGGACATGCCCAGATCCCAGGCGGTGTGCACGGGCATGGACGGATCATGTGGCACGGCGGTGACGCGGCCGTCGCGGTCGGCGTCGGCCAGGAGCTGACCGAAGTAGGCCCCGCGAATGGCGGCGGTGAAGGAACATTCGAACTCCTGCTCGTATTCCTCGGGCGACATTTCCCGTGCGCTGGCCGCAAGCTCGTCGGAGGGGATGATTCCGGTTTCGGAGGCGCGATACATGGCGGCGAGCCAATCCTGTTCGGCCCGGGCCTTCTCCCATATTTCGTAGAGGGCGTTCTTGCCCCGGGGCGTGCCTATGAACATGGCCCACCCCTTGCGGTCGGACAGGGCGGGACGAATGACTTCGGTCCAGACGCGCAGGGGCATCTGAGCCACCTCGTCGAAGACCACGCCGTCCAGATACATGCCGCGCAGAGAATCCGGGTTGTTGGCCCCGAAAAGCCGGATACGCGAGCCGTTCTCGAAGTCGGCGCGCAGTTCGGTCTCATTGAATTTCACGGTGCATTCGTCACGCCCCTGGCCGCAGTACCGCTTGAGTTCGTCCCAGACCACGGTCTTCGCCTGCCGGTAGAGCGGGGCGATGTAGGCCCCGCGCCAATCCGGGCGGGCGGTGGACTTCGCGGCCTTGATGAGCCGGTTGACGGACAACACGGTCTTGCCGAACCGGCGGTGGCAGACCAGGACGGAAAAACGGCCGAGCTTCGCCTCGATCCGGGCCTGGTGCTCCCTGGGCACATACAGATCAGTAAACATTGTTTCCTCGCTTATGTTGACGGGCGGCGCGGGCCAAGGCTATTCCTCGGCCATGCGGACTTACGCCCTGATTGTCTTGTTCTGCCTGCTTCTGGCCTCGACGGGCTGCGCCCCAAAGGCCGACCAGCCTGTCGCGCCCACCCGGGCGGAGCTCGCGGCGCAACAACGCGAGGCCCGGGCCGCCGAAGCCCTGGCCGAGGCCATGCAGCTCATGCACGACGGCGGGTTCCTCGACGAGGACACGGCGCTTCGCTACCTGGACCAGGCTTTGGAGCTTGACCCGGAGCTGGCCAACGCCCGCTATTACCGGGCGACGATCCTGTTTTCCAAAGGGAGGACGGACGAAGCCCTGGCGGACGTGAACCGGACCATCGAGCTGAAGCCGGACCATGTGAACGCGTTGTACACGCGGGGCTCCATCCTCTTGAATATGGGCCAATACCGGAAAGCGGCCCGGGACTTCTCGCAGGTCATCCGGCACGACCCCACCGTGGCCGAGGCGTTTGTCCGGCGCGGCCTGTGCTACCTCCGGCTGAACCGCGCGGACGAGGCCATCGACGACTTCGGCAGCGCCCTGGCCATCAACCCGGCCAACCTGGAAGCCAACTACAATCGGGGCATGGCCCACCTGGCCCGCAAGGACTACGAAGCCGCCCTGAGCGACCTGTCCCAGGCGTACATCCTGGATTCCGACAACGTCCTGCTGCTTTCCGCGCGCGCCCAGGCCCAGCTCAAGCTCGGGCGGTACAGGGAAGCCGCCAGGGACTACCGCCGCGCCACCCAGCTCGAACCGGGACAGAGCGCCCTTTTCGGACTGCTGGGCGAGGCCCTTGCCGGAGCCGGCGACATGGACGAAGCCATTGAAGCCGTTGAAACGGCCCTGACGCTGGCGCGCGCCCGGGGCGACGACTTCCTGGCCTCCCAATACATGGACCAGCTCCGGCAATACCGGGACAAAATCTATCCCTAGGCTCATCGCAGGGCCTCGAACAGAATGCGCCCGCCCAGCGCCGCCGTGCCCGCGAGGCTGCCCCATACCAGCCGCTCCAGGACGCGGATTTTCTCGCGATGGCTATGGCATTGGCGAGCCTCGTTGATTTCCCTGATGGCTTCCTGAATCGCCTTGACCCGTTCGTCTATGCGAACCAGAAGATCCTGCACGTCCTCCTTGTTCATGGCCGTCATTTGCCGCCTCCCAAGGCGTCCCTGAGGCCGCGCACCGCGCCGGGCAGGTAATCGCCGATCTTCTTGACCCCGAGCACGGCGGCCACGATCCAGAACGTGATCTGAAGGAACCAGTCGGGCAGCGCCTCCCAGGCACGGATGACCTCGCCCGCGCCTTCGGGGTCCGCCCCGAACCAGATGAAAAAGCCGATCCAGGCGAAAAAGAGCACGTCATCCTTCCAGCCCGAGTTTTCCAGTTGCTTCATTTCCCAGTCATGGTTGAATTCCTGGTCCGAGCGGGCCAGCCGCACACGGTTTTCCATGACCGCCTTCTTCAATTCCCGTTTCCCCCTGAAGTGGTCCGCCACTCCGTCCACCACCGTGGTCAGCAGTCCCGCCACGGCCGCGATAATCGGTATCGCCATGTCGTTCTCCAAATACTTGAGGTTGCCGATGGCCGCCCCGGTCCGGGAGAATCATAGCCCCGGTTTCAGTGAAAACCCGGTCGTGAAAGAGAATGGCAGGGAAAAGCGGCCGAATGGCATAAAAAAACAACTTGACGGGGTATCCGCCGGCGAGGCCGCCGGGAACGCTCCGCCCGCCCGGGAAAAAGCCGTCGCAGGGCTAGCCAAATGGCTCGGGAAACGTTAAGAATAGCTCAAAATATCGACCGTATCCGGCCGGAAACGGCCGTTCAAACAAGGAGGACCCCCCTATGCTGGTAGCCAACTGGATGACCAAGGACGTTTATACCATCACCCCGGACCGCTCCATGATGAAGGCCTCCAAGTTCATGAAGGACAAGGGAATAAGCCGCCTGCCCGTGGTGGATGAGAACGGCAGGATCGTGGGCATCATCTCGGACCGCGACGTCAAGGACGCCTCCCCGTCCAAGGCCACCACCCTCGATGTGCACGAGCTGTACTACCTCCTCTCCGAGGTCAAGGTGCAGGACATCATGACCAAGAAGGTCGTCACCATCCGCGACACCGAGACCGTGGAAAAGGCCGCGGTGCTCATGCTTGAAGGCAACTTCGGCGGCCTGCCCGTGGTGGACGAGAACGACAAGGTCGTGGGCATCATCACCGACACCGACATTTTCAAGGTCCTGGTCGAAATTTCCGGCATCTACGAAGGCGGCGCCCAATTCTGCCTGCGGCTGTCCACCGCTCCCGGCAGCCTCCGCCCGGTCCTCGCCTTCCTCAAGGACAACGGCGCGCGCATCATGTCCATCATGACCCACAACGTGCCCGAATCCGAAGGGTTCAAGAACGTCTACATCCGCATCCGCGATATGGAGAAGCCCGAATTCAAGCGCCTCAAGCAGGGCCTGGCCGAACAGTTCGAGGTCCTCTACTGGGTCGTGGACTCGGTTCACAACGTCATCTAGCCGGGAGACGAACCCCGGATAAGCGCTAAAAAACGCATTTTACGCAATAAAAAGACGATAAGTTACTTGATCTATATACGCTTGTAATATAGCATGATCTTACCGACGATCTCTGCCTTTTTAATAAGGCTGTGAGGCCGCCCCGCTTCCGGGCGGCCTCTCTCCTTTCCGAACGGCAACCAGACCATTCGCAACTCGGCCCCGACCACGCCACGTCAAAGCGCAACACCCCATTTCTTCTCGCCGAGCGCGGCTTTCCGCCGACTTAATTTCCGCCGGTCCCATGAAGAACTGAAAGCCCCCGCGCTCATCGATCGGATCAACGTCCGCAAAATATTAAGAGACATCTTAAGAAACGGGTCGCCCATCCGATTAGACCAAATGAAGATTGCGAAAAGGAGCGGTTATGGGAAACGTGGTTGCCCTTGAGGAATTCCGGCGTGCCCTGGACCAGCGCGAGGAGCGCGGTCCGACATTGCCGCGCCCGGAAATCCGGGGCGCGGACATCTGGGGCCGGGACTACACCAAATTGGAAGCGGTGGTCTTCGGACTGCTGAAGGTCCGGGAGATAGCGGCCTACCATGCGGCCCTGCGCGCCGCCCGGCATACGGACCGGTCCGACAGGCAGGAGTTCGACTCATTGTGCCTGAACGCCCTTGAAGCCGCCTACCGGGTGGAGGACATCGGCCCGGCCCGTCTCAAGGCGGCGATCAAACCGCTCAAGGAACGGCTCCTGGACGCCATGACCGAGGACAACAAGCGCGATATGGCCTGGGCGTTGGTCTTGGTAGACCTCATAGAAAAGTCTCCAACAAAATAGTTATCGATAAGCGACGATAATTCATTTATCCTGTAAAATCTGATTAATGTAAGCCGACAATCTGGTCGGCTTTATTTTTCCCACCGCCCGTGGCGGCCATGCGCGCCCGAACGGCCCGCTTTCCCCGAATCCACTTCCCGACCTCGGAACCGCTCCGGGTTCGCCGAAACGCCGAACGCGGCCACTTGCCGTTTACCCGGTATTTTTCGCCCTTCCCCGATATTTTATTGCCGTGACGAAACAGTGCCGTATGGTGCAGGCATGGGAGAAGAAGCAATCGGCCGAAGCGGCCCCCATATACTGCTGTCGGCGGGCTGTCTGTTCCACCTGCCGCTCAAGCTTGTGGCGCGCATCGGCCGCGAAGCCGGATTCGCGGGCATGGAGCTGATAATGAACTCCCCGAAGCTCAACCCCGACGCCGGACTGGAGGCCATCAGCGACATCCTGCCCATCCGCAGCCTGCACGCCCCGTTCCGCGACTGGGCGGCCTGGGGCGGGCATCTCAACTCATGGCGGGCGACCACGGCCCTGGCCAACGCGCTGCCCGATGCCGACCACATCACCATGCACCCTCCGGGCACCCGGCTGGCCAATATGATCCAGAACCGCTGGTTCGAGAAAGCCGTAGACCTGCCGTTGCTCCTGGACGCCAAGGGCCGCATCCGCTTTTCGCTGGAGAACATGCCGTGGGCCGAGGGTTCACCCTTCGGCAAGGACCCGCTGGACAAGCTCATGGCCCAGTGCCGGGACAAGAACGTGGGCCTGACCTTCGACGTCTGCCACATGGGCGTGTCGGGACGCGACGTGCTGGAGGCCATCGACAAGGTCCCGCACGGCCTGCTTTACAACGTCCACTTCTCCGACGCCGTGGGCTACACCGAACACCTCGCGCCCGGCAGGGGCGCGCTGCCGCTGGACGCCTTCCTCGAACGCCTTGGCAAACGGGGATACGCCGGATACATTACTCTCGAACTGGAGCCAGGCGCCTTCCCCACAGACATGGAGGGCACCGTGGAAATGCTCACCAGGCTGCGCAGGGACATGGAAGCGCGGCTCGAAACCGGCCGGGGGGAATAACCGACATGCCTGAAGCCTACCTCGAAGCGGTCCGCAAGGAAGGCCAGACCGTGAACAACCTTTTCACCTTCCTCGGCGTGGAGGTGGTGTCCATCGAACCCGACCGCGCCGTGCTCAAACTGCCCTTCAAGCCGGAGCTGACCCAGGGGGCGGGCATGGTCGCGGGCGGCGTGCTGACCTCTCTGCTCGATGAAGCCATGGCTCACGCCGTGCTCGGCGGCAACGCGCCCGGCGAGCGGACCACCACCATCGATCTGTCCGTCAGTTTTCTCCGCGCGGTCAGGCCCGGCTCGGACCTGATCTGCGAAGCAAACGTGGTCAAACGCGGCAGCCGCGTGCTGTTCGTCGAAGCTTCGGCCTCGTCCGGCGACCGAGAAGTCGCCAGGGCCACGGCCTCGTTCCTGCTCCTTGCCTGATCCGCAGCCCTTGCCCAACGCCCCACGGTGATTATTCTTCTTCCGTAAGACAACAACGGAGGAATCTCATGACCACCGATAATCGACTCATCGTCTGCCCCCAATGCGGGGCGGTAAACCGCGTAAATCCCGGCCGCGAGGCCGAAGCCGCCTGCGGCAAATGCGGCGGCAGGGTCTTCGAAGCCCAGCCCCTTGAGCTGGTCGGCTCCACCTTTGACCGCCATATAGGCAAGAGCGAAGTCCCCGTTCTCGTGGATTTCTACTCTCCCACCTGCGGCCCCTGCCTCATGATGGGCCCGCAGTTCGCCGACGCCGCCAAGACCCTGTTCCCCAAGGTCAGGCTGGCAAAAATCGACACCTCGGCCGAACAGACCGTTGCCGCGCGCTACGGCATCCGCGCCGTGCCCACCCTCATCCTGTTCAGGAATGGCCGCGAGATCGCCAGGCAATCCGGTGCAATGGACGCCCGAGGCATTGCCGGGTGGGTCGGACAGCACATCTAACATGCAAGAGGGGTCTCATCCCCTTTTAGGGAGAGCCGGATATGTGCGTCCGGCTCTCCTTTTTTTTGGGGAGCTATCCCTTTAGTTCCCTGGAGAGGAAAATCAGGAGTTGAAAGCCGCTTCGCGGCAATAGTCGGGTGATTTCGCCTCCGGCGGGCAAGGGTTCGCACCCTTGCATCCCTTTTATGCGCCTTTGGCGCGGGTGTTTCCGCTTCGCCAGTGCGGGGAGTTAAATGTATTGGTCCTTGTTTTGCGCCCGCCACAAAGGCGCTTTCCCGAGCCAACGCTTGACGGGAACGCGGACAAGGGCGAAAACGGCATATGCTCCTGGACGTCCCATTTCTGCCCGACGACGACTACGTCGATTTCCTGCGCGAACGGTCCGACAGACTGGCCTCGGTCCACTTTTCCCTATGCGACACGCGCGTATCCGACGCGCGGCAGCGGACGGCCCCGGCCGACCTCGACGCCGTCATCAGCGGCCTGAAGCGGCTGCCGGGAATGGACAGGCTCCTGCTCATGAACGCCCGATTCCTTCATCCGGAGCGTTATTTCGACACCAAGGGGCTGCACGGGACCGCCGACCTGCTGGACAGGCTGACGGACGAGGCCGGACTGACCGGAATCGTCTTCGCCGACGCCTACTTCCTTCAGGCGTTGTCCGACGCCCGGCCCGCCACATGCGAACGGCTTGCCGCCGTGCCCAGCATCAACGCCATGCCGGATTCGCCCTCGCGCGTCTTCGCCCTGCTGGACCTGATCGGCGAGACCGCGTTCCGCCCGCCGAAACGGGTGGTGGCGGACAGGTCGCTCAACCGCGATCCGGACGGCCTGAACGCGCTGGTCCACGGACTGCGCGCCAGACACACGGACATCCAACTCTTCCTCATGGCCAACGAGGGGTGCCTGTACCAATGCCCGTACAAGCCTGCCCACGACGCCCACGTCGGACTGGTGGTGGAGGGGCTGTGCGGCGACCGGACCTTTGCGTTGAACCGGGATTTCGGCTGCGTGCGACGCATGATCCGGGAGCCGGGACTGATGCTCGCTTCGCCCTTCATCCGTCCCGAGGATGCCGGGCGATACGCTGGTGTAGCCCATGGCCTCAAGCTGTGCGGCCGAAATCGTGGTACGGCCTTTCTCATGCGTACGGTGGCCGCCTATGCGGAAGGACGTTACGACGGCAACCTCCTGGACCTCATGGACGCCATGGGCGATCTCGCAGACCGGGTGCGCATACCCAACGGCAGCCTGCCCGCCGACTTCTTCGACCGGGTCACGTCATGCGACAAGGCGTGCCGGACCTGCGGCCTGTGCGCCGCCCTGGCCGATCGCATCGCCGAACGCGTCGATCCCGGCCTGCCGACGTACCGGCCCTGATTGTTTTCATTCAGCCGGGTTTGCCGTAGACTGCAAACCTGAATCGAATACAAGGAGCTTTGACGATGAAGAAATCCCTCGGTCCCAATACCCTAGCCCAGCCCACTCCGGTCTGGGCGGTGGGTTCCTACGACGAGGCGGACAAGCCCAACGCCATGATCGCCGCCTGGGGCGGCATCTGCGGCTCGGACCCCGCCTGCCTGACCGTATCCGTGCGCCCCTCGCGCCATACCTATGCGGGAATCATGAAACACAAGGCGTTCACCGTGTCGGTGAGCCCGGCCTATCTGGCCGCCGAGGCGGACTACCTCGGCATGGTCTCGGGCGAAAAGGTGGACAAATTCGCGGCCACGGGACTCACCCCGGTGAAGAGCGATTGCGTCGACGCCCCGTACATCGGTGAATTCCCGCTGGTCATCGAGTGCGAGCTCAAGGAGACGGTTGACCTCAAGGCGCACGTCATGCTCGTGGGCGAGATCAAGGACGTGAAATGCGACGACGACAAGCTGGTCGACGGCAAATTTCCCGACCCGGAAAAAATCCTTCCGCTCATTTTCTCCCCGGGAACCCGCGCCTACCACACCGTGGGCGAAAAAATCGGCAAGGGCTTCGACATCGGCAAGAAGTACCTGAAAAAGGACTAGAACCATGCGCCGCGCCGCCTTCCGAACGATTCTCCTCACGGCCCTGCTTGTTCTCGGGACCGGGTGCGCGGTGCGCCATTCCCCTGCGCCGCAGCTCCCCCTTGTCCAGGACGCCGGGGCGTATCACGGATTGCCGGGAGACGCGCGGCTCATGAGCCCCGACATCCAGGCCGCGGCCTGGTCGGATTTCCTCACGCGGCACTTCGACCCATGGGAGCGGACTCGTCCTGAATTCCCGGCGGAAAAGGTCTTCTGGGGACTGACCGCCTTTTCGAAAAGGCCCCTCTTCGGTGAAAACATCCTCCCGCGCGACCCAGACTGGCTTTCGGCCATGGCCGACGCCTCGCGCGTGGGCGAATATCCGAGCCTGAACCGCCGCGCCGTAAGCGTGGTCAACACCTCCATGCGGGTCCTGCCCACGGACAAGCCCGTCTTCCTCGATCCCCGGCAGGCGGGCGAAGGGTTCCCCTTCGACTACATGCAAAACTCCCTGGTCCTGGCCGGAACCCCGCTCTACGCCACCCACGAAAGCGCCGACCGGGCCTGGGTCCTGGTGGAATCGCGCTTCGCCTACGGTTGGGTCAGGGCCACGGACATCGCCTGGGTGGACGACGGGTTCGCCAAACGGTTCCGAGCCGAAGCCTATGCGGCGGTTGTCCGGGACGGGGTGTCCCTGGTGGACGAGGACGGAATTTTCCGCTGCACGGGAACTATCGGCACTCTGCTGCCCCTGGCCGGGGACACCTCCGACAACGGAGAAGCGGCCGACAAGGGCCTCACGGTCATGGTTCCGGCCCGTGACGACCGGGGCAGGGCCGTGGCCAAGCTCGCCCGCATCGCGCCCGGCGGCGCCGAACCGGCCCCGCTGCCGCCCACGCCCGACAACTTCGCGCGCCTGGCCGGCCTCATGATCGGCGAGCCCTACGGCTGGGGCGGACTGTATGGTGATCGGGACTGCTCGGCCACGACCATGGACCTCATGGCCGCCTTCGGCATCTTCCTGCCGCGCAATTCAAGCCAGCAGGCCAAACTCGGCTGGGTTACGCCCCTGGAGCACGGCGACGGACAGGCCAAGAAGAACCTCCTGCTCGAAGAGGGAGTTCCGTTCCTGACCCTGGTACGCAAGCCGGGACACATCATGATCTACATAGGCTCCGAAAACGGCCAGCCCGTGGTCCTGCACACCGTTTGGGGGCTCAAGACCCGGCGCAACGGAGTCGAGGGGCGGGCGGTCATAGGCCGCACCGTCATCACCACCCTGGAGCCGGGGACCGATCTGAAGGACCTGGCCCGGCCCGACGGGGTGCTCCTGAACTCGGTCAATTCCTTCAACACCCTGCCCTGACCGCCGCGCGCCCCGCCAACACGCGCGGCCGATTTTCCCGTTCCCGTCTGGGTGTCCCTACAGACCGGCGTCCGGCCGTTCCCTGAACACGTAATTGCTGATATGGCGGTCCCGCTGTTCGCGAATCCACCGCTGCAAATCCTCGGGCAGAGCCCGCCACGACCCCTTGTCGTCCCGCTTCCAGGCGGGCAGCCCCTTGTCCCGAACCAGTTCCGTGATGTTGCGAGGATTTTCTCCCACGGCCTCGCAAATTTCCTTCGCCCCTTTCAAGCAGATATCCGACATGCCTTCCCCCGGCCTATTCCGTTATCTCGAACCTGAAAGCCCGCTCTCCCGCGCAACGGGCGAGAAATTCCCCAAACGCGGCGCGGGAATCGAGAATCCCCCGCTCGCCCCCGATCTCGCCGAACCGGCTGCCCAGCAGAATGCACCCCCGCGTGTCTCCGACCACATTGCCGGGATGAAACAGAATGTGGGTGCGCCCCGGCACGTCCGCGACCTCGAAAGTGTTGCCGAAAGCGGGCGAATCCACCCGGTTGCAAGTATAGATTCCGGCCGGAATGCAGGACATGCCCACCCGGTTGCCGCGCTCCTGCGGCTCAAGGGTGACGCCGAAAACCCGGCCATCCAGGCGGAGCACGCCGAAAGTGCCTTCCTCGCCCTTTTCCAATCGCACTATGTCCACGTTTCTCATCAGGATAACTCCTTGTTTGTATTTTGACCAAGTGTTCTTTTGTGGCATAGTCAATTGTCTATTTGCTAGTCAACCATTTTTTAATTTTCTGTTTAGACATTTGCCAATTTTCATGTATAAATGTGCACAACCATTACAGAGAAAAGGGGAAGACATGGGATTCACCGACAACGTGCGCCAGGCGCTCCTCGACAGGATCGGACCGGGCAAACGCTACCCCAACAACAAGCGGATGGCGGACGAACTCGGGGTCGACCCGTCGCAGCTCAACCGCTTTCTCAAACGCGAACGCGGCCTGAACAGCGACTCACTCGGGCACATTCTTGACCGCGTGGGTGTGACTCTGACATTTTGCGACGACCCCTCCGACGCCACCCGCGAGGTCTGCTTCAGGCCGCCCGACACAGGGAAGGCAGGACCGGGCGCGCCCGGACCCAAGGCGGACGACTTCCTGGCCGTGCCCCTGACGCCGCCCGCGGTTGCGGCCACGGCGGGTCTCGTGCCGGAGGAGAGCGTGGAAGGGTGGGTCCTGGTCTGGCGGCACCAGGACTCCCTCCGTTTCCGATCCAATCTGGTGGCCGTGGAAATCCTGCCCGGGGAGCTGTCCATGGCCCCGACCCTGCACCCCGGCGACGTGGCCCTGGTGGACCGCGACGACCGCGACCCCCGCCCGGCAGGCAGGATCATGCTCGTCCGGGAACCTCACGAGCGGGGGAAGGCGACCATCCGCCGCGTCAGCACCAGAAGGCTGGACGACGACGTAGAGCTCATTTACTACTCGGACGACAGCCGCGAACACCCGCCCGCCACCTACAGGCTGGGACGCGACTTCGGCGGGGACATCTCCCGCGCCATCGGCGGCAGCGTCGTCTGGGCGTGGAGCGACATGACCCGAAAATAGTCATTTACCGACACAAGGAGGCCAGATGTTGGACCATCGACACATGGCGGTAGCCTGCGGGCTTGTCCCTCTCCTGCTTATCGCCGTGGCCCTGACCGGAACGGCGGCGGCATGGGCTGCGGACGGCCCGGACGCAGCCTCGAAAGGCTGGGAGCTGGCCGAAATGCTCGGCAGCCGGGACGCGTCGGAACGGTCCACGGGGCTGGCGGTCCTGCGCGAGCGGGGCCAGGAGTCCCTGCCCGGCCTGCTCGCGGCCATGAAAGCCCCCTCCGCCGACGTGCGGCGCGGAGCGATGATGGGGCTGGCGCTTCAGCCTGCGCCCGGGCTGGCCCTGGATACTCTTCTCAAGGCCCTGGGCGACCCGGACCCCACAGTGCGTTCCCTGGCCGCCCATGCCCTTTCCCGCCTAGGGTCCCTGGCCGCGCAGGACGTGGCCGGACTGTTGTCCGACCCGGCCCATGACGTCCGCGTGGCCGCAGCCCTGTGCCTGACCCGCATGGGGCCTGACGCCGTCCCGGCCCTGGCCGCGATGATGCGTCGTGACGATCCTCCGGTTCAGGCCAGAGCGGCCTGGCTCCTCGGCGGCATGGGCAGCGACGCCCTGCCCGCGGCCCCGGCCCTGATCCACGCGCTCGACACCGGCGACCCGCGCCTCATGCATGTCATCGCCGAAACCCTGGACCTCATCGGCCCGGACGCGGGCACGGTCCTCCGGGAGATGGCCTTGATCTCCGCCAGGGGAAACAGGCCGTTCTCCCGCATCGGCGCGGCGGCGGCCCCGACCCTGGTCAAACTTCTTGCCAGGCCGGGCACGCCCATGGGGCAAATGGCTCTGTTCTCCCTGGCCCGCATGGGGAAACAGGCCGAACCGGCCCTGCGAGCCACACTGTCCACCGGCACCGAAGGGCAGCGCGCCGCTGCGGCCCTGCTCCTGACCGGCATCGACCCGAACCTGGCAAGCACCCTGCCCGAGGACCTCCGCAGGACCCTGGGCGGCGTCATTCACCTGAACTGATACGGAGGCACCATGCCTGAACTTATCTACGCGCTCATCTGCTCGGACCTGATTATCGACAAGGATTCGAGCTCCACATCGTTCATCCGCACCATTGAACACGCTGTTGTGCCGGAATTCCCGGCCACACTGCCGCCCATCTTCTTCGCCAGCCTGTGGGATTTGGAAGAAGCGGGGGACACCCCGTTCACCGTCTCCCTGGCCCTGGTCTCGCCCGGCGGCAAGGAACTGACGCTGGGAATGCAGGAAGTCACTCCCACCGGGACCATGTTGCACAAGATGAACTTCCATCTGCCCGGACTCAAGGTGGAAGGCGAGGGCAAGCACCTCCTGACGGTGTCCGTCAAGGACGGCGAAGGATGGCAGACCCGGGCTAAGCTTCCCCTTTTCGTCTTCAAGAGCACCGACCAGTAATAGAGCGGCAAACAATGTAAAAGGCCGCAACATGCATAAATTTTCTATGCATGTTGCGGCCTTTTTGCATTAACTTATACAGTATTTTTATTTTAACATGCACACAACAACTGCAATACTTATTGAAAAGCAAGCAACGACTTTTCAAAAGCAAAATCTTAAATTTTATTTAACTAATTTTTCAAAGTAAAATAGGACATTACATAGTAAATTTGTTAGATTTTACTGGACATTTGAGACCCACACCCATACTGTTGCATCGTTCTTCCTATAAATATCGATTAACAACTCAGGCCCTATATACAGGGTCGGATGCTTCAGGGGGGCAACATGAGTCTGGCAATGTTCATACGGGCCGAGCGGCGTGACGCGCTGCCCACGGCCGACGAATTCCGGGCGGCCGGGTTCGCCGTATCCACCGCACTGTGTACGGGCAAAAAAACGGACGGAGCGAAAAGGGCCGACGACGCGGGGCCGCTTCGGGTCGCGAGCCCACCGGACCGGGCCGGGCCGCCGCGCCTTCCCGTTCCCGAACGACAAAGACCCTGACGCCGTCGGCGCCAGGGTCTTTGCTTGCTCCCCCAGTCGGCAGGAGCCTACAGGATGTCAGAATATCCCTGAATGGCCTCGTCCACCGAGGCGTTCTCGTGAACGATTCGGTTGAGGACCTCGACCAGGCGGGTGGGATCGCGGTGCTGAAAGACGTTTCTGCCCACGGAAAGGCCGGAACCGCCCGCGTCCAGGGAGGTGCGGACCATGTCCAGAAAATCGCGGGTGGAATCCAACTTGGCCCCTCCCGCGATGACCACGGGCACGCCGGCGCACTCGACGACGCGGGCGAAGCTTTCGGCGTCCCCGGTGTAGTTGACCTTGACCACGTCCGCGCCCAGCTCCGAGCCCACGCGGGCGCAGTGGGCCACCACGTCGGCATCGAACTCATTCCGAACTTTCGGGCCGCGCGCGTAAATCATGGCCAGCAGCGGCATTCCCCATTCCTCGGCCGAGGCCGACACGCGGCCCAGGTCAGTGAGCATCTGCCCCTCGGTCTCGTCGCCCAGGTTGACATGCACGCTGACGCCGTCAGCACCCAGGCGGATAGCCTCCTCCACCGTGGTCACCAGCCGCTTCACATTGGGGTACGGCGACAGGCAGGTGCCGCCGGAGAGATGAACGATGCAGCCGAAATCATGGCCCTGCATCCGGTGTCCGAGCTTTACCTGGCCCTTGTGCACCAGCCCGGCGTTGGCGCCCCCGGCCACCAGATTGGTGACGGTATCACGCATTTTCTCCAACCCGGCGATGGGCCCCACAGTCACGCCGTGGTCCATGGGCACGATGATGGTCCGCATGGTGTTGCGGTTGAAAATTCTCTCCAGACGAATGGCCTTTCCAATCTGCATGAATTACCTCGCTCCTGGCGTTTTTTGTCGGTTCGGTATCTGGCTCACATAATACAGTACGGATGAAGAGGAAAGCGGAATTCCTGTAACGGGGGAGCCTTGGGCCCGGCCGCTTTTTATGCGGAGTTGTTGACGAATGCCCCGCCAGAAACTATCCTAATATACCGTGCCGTTTCCCTGTGAACCGTCATGAAAGATCCGATTTCCTTCCAAAGGGGACGCAGATGACCGACGAGAAGACATACGAATCCGTCTTCGTGGCCCGACAGCCCATATTCGACGCCCAGAACGAAACCTGGGGCTACATGATGCTCTTCCGCGACAGCGCGGACGCCGACCACGCCGAATTTACCGACAATTCCGAAGCGACCATGCGCCTGGTGGCCAATCTGCCCCTGTGCGACACGCCCGAGAACTGCCAGACGCGCTTCCTGGTCCACTTCACCCCCGAAGCCGTCATGCGGGGCATCCCCCACGCCATCCCCTGGAACAACACCGTCATCATCCTCGAAGAGTCCGAGACCCCGGACGAGGCCCTGATCGTCGCGCTCGGGGACCTGATGCTCGACGGCTACGGCCTGGCGGTCAACAATTTCGAAGGCAAGCCCGGCTGCGAACGGCTGGCCGAGCTGGCCGACACCCTGATAATCGATGTGGAAGGCAAAAGCCTGGCGGAGCTTGAGGCCATCGTTGCCCGGGGCAAGAAATCCGGCGCCACCCGCATGATCGCCAAAAAGGTGGAGAATTCCCTGGAGCTCGAAAAGGTCAAGAACGCGGGCTTCCATTTCTTCCACGGATTTTTCTTCAAGCGGCCCGAAATAGAGTCCGGCCGCAAGATCAGCTCGGCCGAAGCCACCCGGCTCAAGCTGTTCGAGATCATCGAGAAGGACGAGCCGAACTTCGACGCCCTGGCCCCGGCCATCGAGGCGGACGTGGCCATCAGCTACCGGCTGCTCAACTTCCTCAATTCCGCCAACTTCAGCTTCGCCACCAAGGTCACGTCCATCAAGCAGGCCGTTGTCCTGACGGGCTGGAAGCCCATACGCAACTGGCTCAGGCTGATAATCCTGACCGACCTGACCCCTTCGGAGAAGACCCTGGAGCTGGCCTACATCTCCGCCCACCGGGCCAAGCTCTTCGAGACAGCCGCCCTGGGCAGCGGATACGAAGAGGACTCGGACACCCTGTTCATCGTCGGCCTGTTCTCCCTGCTCGACGCCATGCTCGACACGGCCATGAAGGAGATCACCAGCCACCTGCCGGTGGACGACGAGGTCAAGGCCACCCTGTGCGGCCGAAAGACCCGCTATACCCCATGGCTCGACCTGGCCAAGGCCATCGAGGCCTCGGACTGGGACGAGGTGGGCACGCGCGCATCGGCCCTGAACCTCCTGCCCGGCACCGTGGCGGTCAGCTACCAGCACGCCTTCACCTGGGCCGACGCCTTCTTCTCCTCCAAGCCCGGCGCGAACTAGCCCCGGACCATGACCCTTTCCCGGCGCGAGTTCCTTGCCTTCCTGGGCGGAACCGCGCTGCTCGCGTCCGGTGTCCAGGCGGCGTCTCCGCCGCGCGGGCCCTTCGCCCTCGCCGGAACCGTTTATCCGGGCAGAGGCAAGCCCCTGCCCGGCCATGCCGTGCTCGTCCGGGACGGGCGCATTGAAGGCGTCGTCCCCGCCGGAACCGTAACCGACCGCCCGTTTTTTGCGCCGGAAAACGGCTCCATCCTGCCGGGCGTCATCAACGCCCACTGCCACACCCTGCATTCCGCCCGGGAACGAAAGGAACGCTGGCTCCTCAACGGCGTGACCTCCATCGGCGACGCCGCCTCGCCGCTCCCGGCCCTGGACGCGCTGCTCCATTCGCCGCCCGGCGTCACGGCCACGGCCTCGGCCTGCGGCCCCATGCTTTGCCCACCCGGCGGCTACCCCCTGCCCGTGCACAGCCCGGAGCACGGTTTGACCGCAGCCTCTCGGAAACAGGGCGCGGACGCCGTAAAGCGGCTGGCGGATCAGGGCGTCTCCTGCATCAAGATCGCCTTTGAACCCGGCGTCCTTCCCAAGCCGTGGCCCCTGTTCGACCCGGCCACCGCCGCAGCCATCTGCGGGGCGGCACGCAGGCTCGGCCTGGGCGTTCGCTGCCATGTGGAGGATTTTTCCGGCCTGGGTCCGGCCTTGGACGCGGGCGTATCGGTTGTCGAGCATGTGCCGCACCGCTGGAACGACCGTGGACGCATCCGGCCCGTGCTCGCTCCAGACGGCGCGCCCGTTCCGTGCTACCTGAGCCTGCTCGAACGCATGGTTCGGGATGGCGTGGCGCTGACCCCGACCCTGGACGTGTTCACCCGCACCCCATGGAACGGCCCGGTCCTGTTCGCGCCCGTCCGCGCCTTCCACTCCATGGGCGGACGAATCGCGCTGGGCAATGACTTTCCCTACCGGCGGACCGAGGCGGGAATGCCCGTGCGCGAAATGCGCCTGCTCGCCCGGGCGGGGCTCGACGACGCGGCCGTGTTGGAGGCGGCCACGACCACGGCGGCCGAGGTGTGCGGCTTCACGGATCGCGGTCTCATTGCCCCCGGCATGGCCGCCGACCTGCTCGTGGTGCGTGGCGAGCCCGGTCCGGACACGCTCGAAGCCCCCCTGCACATCATCAAGGACGGGGTGTTCATTCGCTGACGTATACGGAAATCAGAGGCGGCGGGTCGATTCGGCCCGCAGAGGAGTCCGGCCCGCCAAGGCCTGGTCGATGCGCGCCAGGGCCTCGGCCTTGCCGGAGGGCAGCCGAACCTTGAGGGGCAGGTAATTGGAGGCGTGGTTGGCCAGGAACAGCCCGCGCGTCAAATCGGTCCCGGCAAGCATCGCACGCAATTCCAACAGGATGCCGCGCGCGTCCGGGAGTTCGAATTCGCCATGCTCGGCGCGCTCATAGAGCGGAGTGCCGGGCACGAGCATGAGGCTGAGAGCACCCACCTGGTCCGGGTCCATGCGCGTCAGGGCGCGGGCCGTCTCCTCGGCGTGGATTTCGGAACGTTCCGTCCCGCCCAGCCCGTTGATGACCGTGACGTTGAGCTTGAATCCGGCCGCCCCGGCCCGCCGTCCCTGCTCCACGATAAAGGCCGCGTCGCCGTTCTTGCCCATGGCCCGGAGGGTCTCGTCGTCGCCGGACTCCAGCCCCATATAGACGATGCCCAGGCCAAGGCCCCGCAATTCCTCAAGCTCCGCGTCGCTCTTGCGCTTCAGACTCTTGGCGTTGGCATAGGTGCCCACCCGCGTGACCCACGGCAGATGCTCGCGAATAAGCGAAAGGATCTCGGTCAGGCGCGCCTGGGGCAGAATCATGGCGTCCCCGTCGCAGAGAAACACCCTTCGCTGGTCGACACAGCGCCGGGCGGCGTAGAGGATATCGCCGAGCACGGTCTCACGCGGTTTGATGGCGAACCGCTTGCCCTGATACGCTCCGCAAAAGGCGCAACGGCCATGCGAACATCCCAGGGTGACCTGAAGCAGGATGGACCCGGCCTCGCTCGGCGGTCGAATTATCATACCCTGGTGATCCATGCGCGCCCTCCTTCAGGCCGATCAACGATACGGAAACCCCGGGAAATGGCAAGCGCGGGGAGAACAGGGAATTAATAACGGCCTGAGGAGGTTTCCCGTTGACCAGTCAGGCACGGTTTCTTACTACTTATAAAAGAGAAAATTTATTCACGCCCGAAACAATATGCCATTCAAGAAGAACCCCGCACGCCCCACCTCCTACGTCGCTCTGGACGAAACATCCAAGGCCCTGATGGATTCCTCGGTGGAGTCCGCCTTCGTCATGGATGTAAGCGGATACGTGCTGGCGGCCAACGACGCCGCGGCCCGGCTCTTCGACCTCAAGCCCGGCCAGACGCTGCAACGCTCCAACATATATGATCTCCTGCCTGCCGATGCCGCGGACTCGCGCCGGGCAAAGATCGAGGAGGCCATCCGCAACGCGCGGTCCGTGCGCTTCGAAGAGGAGATCGGCGGACGTTCCCTGGTCCACTCCATCGTGCCCGTGGCCAATCCCTGGGGCGAGGTCAACCGGCTGGCCGTGCACACTCTCGACCTGACCAAGCTGCGCCGCTCGGATGAAGACCTCCGACGCGAACAACAGCGGCAGATTTTCTTCATGGAATCCCTGCCCGGCATCGTCTATCACCTCTATCCAGACCAGACCATCCGCTACGCCAACCGCTACTTCCGAAGGTATTTCGGCAGCCCGAAAAACCGGCAGTGCCGCGAAGCCCTGAACTGCTCCGGCGAAGACTGCGGCATGTGTCCGCCCATGCAGGCCATGAACACCGACCGGGCCATGGAGTGGGACTGGACCGACGACAAGGGGCGGACCTTCCACCTGCAATGCAGCCCCATGACCGATTCCGCAGGCGAACGGATGATAATGGTGCTCGGCATCGACATCACCGCGAGGCAGCACGCGGAAGACGCGCTCAAAAGGGCCAGGGACAAACTGGAGGACCGCGTCCGGCAACGCACCCTGGAACTGGAAAAGGCCAACATGGAGTTGACCAGCAAATCCCAACGGCTCGTCGCGGCCATGGAAAAGGCGGACGCGGCCACACGCGCCAAGTCCTCGTTCTTGGCCAATATGAGTCACGAAATCCGCACCCCGCTCAACGCCGTCCTGGGCATGTCCGAACTGGCCCTGTCCATTGACGACAAGGAGCGCAAGGACCGCTACCTCCACCGGGTCATGGAGGCGGGCAGCTCGCTCCTGTCCGTCATCAACGATATCCTCGACTTCTCCAAGATCGAGGCGTCCAAGCTCAGCCTGGAGAGCATCGAATTCGCCCTGCGTCCTACCTTGGAAGCCGCCCTGGACCTGCACCTCATCGCGGCCGAGGAAAAGGGCCTCGAACTCGTGGCCAACGTCGCCGACGACGTGCCCGAGGCCCTGGTCGGGGACCCGTCCCGCCTGCGCCAGGTGCTCAACAACCTGGTGGCCAACGCCATCAAATTCACCGAAACCGGAAGCGTGACCGTGAACGTCCGGCCCATCTCTCCCGCCGGAATCCTCACCCCGGGCGATCCCATCACCCTTGAATTTTCCGTGGCCGACACCGGGGTCGGCATTCCTGAAGACAAGCGGAAGGATATCTTCCAGTCCTTCCTCCAGGCCGACGACTCCATCACCCGCAAATACGGCGGCACGGGCCTGGGCCTGGCCATCTGCCAACTGCTGGTGGAGCTGATGGGCGGCGAGCTTTCCCTGCAAAGCGAAGAGGGGCGGGGCAGCACCTTCTCCTTCACCTCGGACCTCAAGGTGGGCGATCCCGCCGCCGTGGAACGGGAACGCCTGGAAGCCGAAGTCCCGGCCCCGAGCATTCCGCCCATGGCCGTCCTGCTGGCCGACGACAACCCGCTCAACCGGGAACTGGCCGGAACACTCCTCACCGAGCAGGGGCACCGCGTCCTGGCCGTGAACAACGGCATCGAAGCCCTCAACGCCCTGCGGGAGTCCCCTTTCGACCTGGTGCTCATGGATATCCAAATGCCCATCATGGACGGTATTTCGGCCACCCGGGCCATCCGCGACCCGAACTCCGGGGCTCTCGACCCGAACATCCCCATCGTGGCCCTGACAGCCCATGCCCTCAAGGGCGACCGTGAACGGTTCCTCGAAGCGGGCATGAACGACTACATCGGCAAGCCCATCAAAATGCGGGATTTCTACAACACCATAGCCAGAGCCATAAACGGCCGGCCCGCGGCTATCCCCACCCTGAATGAGGAGCGCGGACAAAACGCTCCGGCCAAGCCCTTCGACCGGGCCAGCGCCCTGGAAATGCTCGGCGGCAAACGGGACCTCCTCGCCCGCATGGACGAGATATTCCTGCGCGACGTTCCCGGAGATCTCGACGAACTCGTTGAGCGGTTCCATACCGGTGACTGGACAAACGCCAAGCGGCTGGCTCACTCCATCAAGGGCGCGGCCCGCACGGTGGGCGCGCGCAGGCTCGGGGCCATTGCCGAACAAATGGAATACCTCTGCCGCCAGAAGGATTCGTCCTCCGCTGAAAAGGAATTGAAAATTCTTGAATCCGACGTCCGGTCCGCGCTAAACTACATCGCAAGTGTTCAGGAGCAGGCAGCGAATCCTCTCCCTGAAAGATAAAGGAGCAAACCATGAAAACCATTCTCGTCGTCGACGATGCGCCCATGATTCGGGAACTGCTCAAATCCGTTCTCGAAGCCGAAGGCTTTAACGTGATCGAAGCAGCGGACGGCGAAGAGGCCATCCATATCTGTCGCGAAAACCCCATAGACCTTTCCATCATCGACATCTTCCTGCCGAAAAAAGGCGGCCTCCAGGTCATGGGCGAACTCATCAAGGCCGACAGCTCGCACAAGTTCATCGCCATCTCCGGCGGCGAAGCCTTCAACCCCGAAGCCATCGTCGAACTCGCCAAGGTCTATGACGTGCTCGACACCTTCACCAAACCCATCGACACCCGCCGCCTCGTCGAAGTCGTCCGCAACGCCCTGGACGGTTAACACCGAGGGAACCGACCGACTTTCCAACCGACCGAAGACTGAAAGAAGGGGAGAGGGAAGACCTTGTTCAAGGCGTCCCTCTCCCCTTCTTACTGTCCGTCACATCCTTTCCTCCCTGCCCGTCCGCTTCGCGCCAGGGCTTCGCGGAACGAAAAACGCCTGCGCGAGGCGCACACAGGGCACGCGAGGACGCCCGCCGACAACGCCGCAGGGCGGCGGATCGGATAGCCTGTTCTTCTTCAGGGAACAAAAGGGATGATTCCCCCCCAAAAAAGCATTCCCGGGGGGATAAGTCCTCCCCGCAGGAGGAGGGCGAAGACGGTTACACCAAATCGACGGTCACGCCTTCGGCGACGTAGAAAAGCAGCGCGTACTTGCGCTGGATGAGCTCAACGACCTCTTCCACGGATTTGTCGCCGAGGTCGGCTATGGAGACGTAGGCGTTGCGGGAGCCGGTCCGGCCGGGGTCCACGGCGGTGAACACGCTGGTAAAGACGATGCCCTCGGAACGCAGGTCGCAGAGCAGGTCGGCCAGGGAGCCTTCGGAGCCCTCCATGCGGATGCCGAACTGCACGCCGCCCCGGGCCGATCCGGCCGAGGCGCAGAGGAACCGAAGCACGTCGAGCTGGGTGATGATGCCCATGAGGCGTCCGTCGTCAACAACGGGCAGGCCGCCGACCTTGTGCTTGACCAGGATGCCGGCCACCTCGTTCATGGCCGCATCCGACGGCACGGAGACCGGGTCCAGGGTCATGATGTCCCCGGCGGTAAGGGTGTACAAGCCGCCGCCGCTTTCAACCACGGCGTCGCCGGGGATGAACTTGGACGGCATGGCGTCACGGATATCCCGGTCGGAAACAATGCCCACCAGGCTGCCCGCGCTGTCGATGACCGGAAACTGTCGAATGTTCTTTTCCCGCAGTATCTCGGCCGCGTCCAGCACCGAGGAATTCACTCCCAGGGCGATGACGTTGACCGTCATCCAGTCTCTGACCAGCATCGGCTACCTCCTGTACAGCGATTTCCAGAATGGAAACAGTGAACTATACCTACCTCGCAAGTCCGTAAATTGCAACGAATTACAGCCGGGCGGCCTCGGCCGCCACGGCCCGGACCAGGGCGTCGAAAAGGGGCAGAAGCTCCTTGGCCCCTTCCCTGACCGCGCCCATCTCGCCTGAATAGCAATATCTTTCCAACAAACGAGATAGGTTGACCACCTCCATGGCCAGCACATGGCTGGCTATGTTGGTGATGGAATGCAGGGCCTCGGCCGAAACCTGAGCGTCCATGGCTTCGATCCCCCGCTCAAACTCCGCGCGTTTGGTCTCGGCCTCGATAAGAAAGAGGTCCAGGATATCCTTGAACAGCTTCATGTCGCCGTGAAACCGTTTTCTCAGGCCGTCCACGTCGAGAGCGACCCCGCCCGTCTCAAGCTCCGGGAGCGTCGACGGCGCAGCGCGGCGGGCTTCCCCGTCCGCGGGTGCCCTGTCGGCCAGGCACCGGGCAATGGTATCGGAAAGCTCGTGCATATCCACGGGTTTGCTGACATAGCCGTTCATGCCCGCTTCGAGCATCCGTTCCCGGTCGCCCTTCATGGCGTAGGCGGTCAGGGCGATAATGGGGATATCGCGGTCGAACAACATGCCATCGGACTCCCGAATGGCCCGGGTGGCCTCCAGCCCGCTCATCTCGGGCATCTGGACGTCCATAAGGACCACATCGAAAGTCCGGCCCCCGCTCCGAAGATGATTCAGGACCTCGGCTCCGTTTTCCGCCGTGCTCACGGAATGGCCGAACAGGGTCAGGAAATGACGCAGATACTTCCGGTTGATGATGTTGTCGTCGGCGAGCAGGACATTCAAATGCAGGCTTTTCGAAGGGAGAGGGGCCGCCGGTTCCGCCACGGCTTCCGGTCCTCCGGCCAGGCCGAACCAGGCCGTGAAGGTGAAGACGCTGCCCTGTCCCTCGACGGACGAAACGCCGATCTCGCCGCCCATCATCTCCACCAGTTGGCGGGATATGGTCAGGCCGAGGCCGGTGCCCTGATGCCTCTTGCGCCGGGAACCGTCCGCCTGGGTAAAGCTGTCGAAGATCGCGTCGAGCTTGTCTTCGGGGATGCCGATCCCGGTATCGCGGACCGTAAACCGCAGGCAGACGCGCCCGGCCTCGCGGCGCAGGACGTCCACGGTCAGCTCCACCAGCCCGCGCGGAGTGAACTTGAGGGCGTTGCCTATGAGGTTCCACAGGACCTGGCCCAGCCGGTCGGGGTCGCCGTTGAGCCGGGCGGGCACGTCCTCGGCCACGGAATGGCGGAAGGCCAGCCCATTGCGCTCGGCCTGGGGACCGAAAGAACGCACGCAGGTTTCCAGGGTAGTGCGGAGGGTGAAGTCCTCTGGCTTGAGCTCCATCCTGCCCGCCTCGATCTTGGAGATGTCCAGGATGTCGTTGATGATGTTCAGCAGGGAATTGCCCGCGTCGCGGATCATGTCCATATGCTCCCGCTGCTCCCCGGTCAGGCCGGTGGTGAGCATCATCTCGGTCATGCCGAGGACGCCGCTGATGGGGGTGCGGATCTCGTGGCTCATGTTGGCAAGGAACATGGACTTGGCCATGCTCGCCTCGCGAGCGACCCGGGACGCCTCTTCGGCGGCCCTGTTCGCCTCCATGATCTCGCGGCTCATTTCCCCATGGTGAATGGCCGAGCCGAACAGGTTGGCCGCCAGCATCATGGACTCGATCTCCACGGGCAGCCAATCCCGCTCGCTGCGGTGTTCGCTCAGCCCCATGACGCCCCACAGGGAGTCCCCGGCGAAGACCGGCACGATCATGACCGACTTGGCTCCGGTGGCCCCGAAGGCCTCACGGTCCTGCCTGCGGAAATGCCTGACATGTCCGGCGATTACCTTTCGTTTGAGCATGGCCCCCCGCCAGGCGCAGTAGTCGGGCATGATGGGCAGGTCCAGTTTGCCGGATTCGCCGTGAAGGGGCTTAAGCCAGTCCGCGCCCCACTCGCTGTGCAGGATCGGATCGTCCCCGCCGTCCCTTTCGCACTTTTCCAGCAGATAGATGCGGGTCACATCCGCGACCTTGCCGAGCTTGGCCAGGGCCTCGGCCACCCCTTCGTTCCACTCCGCGTCGCGCAGGAAACGGCTGGCGAAATTGGCCAGGACCTGGAGAACGGCGTCCCGCTTGAAGAGAAATTCCTCGAAATCCTTTTGCAGGGACACGTCGCGGGCCATGCCCCATATCCGGGCCACATCCCCGTCAGGCCCCAACTCCACCTCGCGATTGACGCCGCAGATGGCGGGTCTTGCCCTCGGGGTCCACCACCCGGTACTCGAAGTCCAGGGGCCACCCCTGATCGAAGGTGGCTTCCACCGCCCGGTCGAAGACCTCCAAATCCTCGGGGTGAACATGCTCTCGCAGACCGGAAAGACGACGCCCCGGCTCCGTGTCCCGGCCGAAGATGCGGCGCAGTCCATCGGAACAGCGGATATCGCCGCCCGCTTCCATGGTCCATCTGCCGAAAACGCCGGTTCGCTCCATCCAGTCGGACTGCGACCGCTCGGACGCCAGCTCCGCCTCAAGGGCCACCAAATCCTTCAGGTGGCGAAGGCTGCGGGCCAGACAGCCGCGGGTATCCGGCCCTTGCACGAAGCAATCGAAGGCACCCTTGGCCAGGGCCTCTTGCTCGCCACCCGGGCCAGAAAGCAGAACGACGGCCTGCCGCCCGTACTCCCTGCGGACGCGCTCGACGGCGCGAGGCCAGGACTCGTCGTCCGGGCCGGGCACGAGCATGACGAGGTCCGCGTCGTCCTTCTCCAGGCGGACCACCCCTCGCGACACCGATTCCAGACGCGCCACGGTGCATTCATGGCCATCGTGGAGCAGGCCAAGGTCCCGCAGGTCCGCGTCCTTGCCCGCCAATATCAGAATTTTCAAGCAACGCCTCCGCTATACGTCACGAATCCCGGACAGTTTCCGCCGCCTACCACTGTCCTTACGCCAAAAAGCGGACGCGGGACAAGTCCATACCGCACTCAATGCCGAACAGTCTCAATGTTGAGTGCAACCGTCTGAAAAGACAGTCCTTCCATTTTGACTCCCCCTTGCTTTCTGACCAAACGGGGTTTACACATTGTAAAAGCCCCCCCTCAACGGGATGTTCCCGAACGAAAAGAGAAGGTGAAATCATGAATTTTCTGCCCGACAACGACATCCTGACCCTGCTTTCCGGGGCGACCCTGGCGGTCAAGCTGGTCATGCTCTTCCTGGGCTGCATGTCCCTGTGGAGCTGGACCATCATCTTCTTCAAGTTCTTCAGCATCGGCACTGCCCGCAAGCGGGTCATCAGCGGCTACGACGCGTTCATGGCCGCAGGCGACCTGTCCAAGGGCATCAAGCAGTTGGGCGACAAGAGCGATTCCCCCCTGGCCCGGGTTTCCTCGCTGGCCGTGAAGGAATTCCGCCAGCTCGAAAAGGCGGACGTCAACCGGGAGCGCAGACGCCTTCTGGTCAAGGACACCCTCCGGCGCGTGCTCAAGCAGGGCATTTCCAAGGAAATGCGCGTGCTGACCCGCAACCTGCCGTTCCTGGCCACCTGCGCCAACGCGGCCCCGTTCATCGGCCTGTTCGGCACGGTC